>CAZFKD010000393.1:0-225 GCA_964519695.1 uncultured Spirochaetaceae bacterium | reverse complement strand
CGGTAGGGCGCGCGGGGTCGGCAGCGGGGCCGTGCCAGGCGTCCCGGCGCGGGTGTGCGGGGTTCGTGGCTCGGGCGCACGCGTGAAGGCTCGCCGGCGCGACCAGCGCCTTGCTGCGCGTGCGTCCATTACATCTCACCCCGCACACCCGCGCCGGGACGCTCGGGGCGACTTCGCTGATCGGGGAGCGCGTCCTGCCGCGATTTTTTGGGTTGGGCGCCGAGG
>CAZFKD010000392.1:0-4632 GCA_964519695.1 uncultured Spirochaetaceae bacterium | reverse complement strand
TCGCCTTTCGGCCAGGCGGCGAGCAGGGCCGCGCGCAGCCGGCGGTCGCCGCGGCAGTAGGCGGCGAGGGCGCGCGCGCGCAGGCGCAGATCGAGGACTTCGAGCAGATCGCGTTTGGCGAGCGAGCGCTCGAGGCGCAGGGCGTCGCGGATCCGTTCGCGGGGCGTCGGGTCGAAGGTCGCGCGCGCCGAGGCGAGGTCGACGAACAGGCAGCGCGTCCCGTTCGCTTCCGACTCGATCAGGACGTTGCGCAGGTTCAGGTCGCCATGGAGGCCGCCCGCATCATGGAGGCGGCGCAGAGCGTCGCCGAAGGCCGAGGCGACCTGCTCGCGCCGCCGGCGCGCCGGTGAAGTCCCGATCCAGGCGAGGCCGTCCAGGCTCTCGCTCCGATCGAGGGTCCCGAGATGGCTCTCCCAGAACGGTCCGCGGCGGCGGGAGAAGGCGCCGACCGGAACGGGCAGCGGGGCGCCCTGCGCGCGGAGCACGAGCCAGAGCGCGAGCTCCCGCTCGACGCGGCGCGTGGACGCGAACCGATTCGAGAGCAGCCCGCCGAGCGCCCCGCCGCGGCGACATTCGCGCAGGCGTATCGGCGACGGCGCCCCGGGCAGATCGACGAGGCGCTGCGGACCGCGCCCAGGAGGCCGCTCGCGCGCGGATCGAAGCGCTGCGTCGAAGCCCCCGGCGTCGCAGAGGCGCGCGTTCTCCAGACGATCGAGAAAATCCGGATTCGCGGCGAGGCGGTAGGCGGGCGCCCGGATCGTCGCCGGCGCGGGGGGCCGTGTCATCGCGGAATCCGGTGCCGGACGAAGCGGGCGAGCAGGATCGCGGCGACCCCGAAGAGGCCGTTGGGGATCCAGCTCGCCTGCGTCGCGGAGAGCCAGCCCGAGCGGGCGATCGCTCCGGAGAGCGCGCCGAGGGCGAAGTAGGCGAAGGCAGCGGCGAGGGCGATCGGGAGCGCGAGATTGCGGCCGCGCTGCTCGCTCGCGAGGGCGATCGGGACACCCACCCCGGCGAAGATCAGCGGCGCGAAGGGCAGGGTCTGCCGTCGCTGGATCTCGAGCGCGTATTCGATCGGGTTCTTCTGGTCGAGCTCCGCGAGCGGATCACCGCGGCGCGCACGCTCGAGGACCGATTCGAGCTCCGCACGCGTCATCTGCTTGGGGCGCACCGGGCCGAACTCGGACCCGAGGATGTGGGAGACGTCGACGTCGACCGAAAAGGCCTCGAAATGGATCCGGGCCGAGCGGTTCGGATCGCCCTCGGTCGGATCGAGGTGCACGTCGCCGTTCCAGAGTTCGATCTCGATCTGCGAGCGGACGTCGTCGAATTCGAAGCGTCCTCGCTCGGCGAAGAGACGATAGGCGTGGCCCTTCGAGCCGGTGTCGTAGATCATCACGCCCGCGAGGCCGCCGCCGGGAAGCCGCTCCTCGACGAAGATCAGCTGCTTTCCGATGCGCCGGAACTTCCCGGGCTCGAGGATCGCGCCGCGCGCGGCGACGGTCTTGAAGAGCGTGACGAGCTGGCGGCGCGACCCGTGCTCGAGCGAGACCACGAGCCAGGCGAGCAGGGCGGTCGCGCAGAGACCGAGCATCAGGTTCGGGATCAGGACGCCATCGGACCCGACACCGGATGCGCGCAGCCCGAGCAGCTCGCCGTCGGACCCGAGTCGGCGCGCGGCGAGCAGGATGCCGACCAGGAACGCCAGCGGAATGGAGTAGGTCAGAGCGACGGGGAGCAGACAGGCCGAGAGGCGCAGCCAGTCTCCCGGTTTCATGCCGATCAGCATCAGCTCGTCGAGCCGAACCAGCAGGTTCTGGGCCAGCAACACGAGGGTCACGGCGAGAAAGCAGAGCGCGCCATAGACGAGTGTCTCCCGCATCAGGTAGAGCGAGAGGGTGCGCGCAGATCTCATGGTCTTTATCCTATCGATCGGTCGATTGCTCTGCGAGGCGCTCGAACCCGCTCATGCTCCAGGACGAGAATCCTTCGAATCCGGGCCACGGACGCGCGCTCACGGGCGCTGCGACGCTCGCATCGGAAGGCGCCGGCTCGGCCCCGACCCCTCGGCGCGCGCAGGCGCCCCGAGTCGAGCGGATCCTCGTCATCCGCCTGGGCGCGCTCGGCGACGTGCTGCGCACGCTGCCGGCCGTCATCGCCCTGCGCTCGCTCCATCCCGCGAGTCATCTCGCCTGGCTCGTCGAGCCCGGCGCCGCGGGCGCCGTCCGCGCCGCGGCCTGCGTCGACGAGGTTCTCGTCTTTCCGCGGGGCGAGCTCGTCGACGCGCTGCGCAGCGGCCAGCTGCTCGCGCTCGCGCGCATGCTGCGCGATTTCGTGCGGCGCCTGCGCGCCCGGCGCTTCGAGCTCGTGATCGATTTCCACGGGCTCGCGAAGAGCGGGCTGCTCGCCCGGCTCTCGGGCGCGCCGATCCGGTTCGGCCATGCCCGCGGCGTCGCTCGCGAGCTTTCCCATCTCTTCGTCAATCGAAGGGTCGAGCTCGCGAATCCGCGCGTCTCGCGCTTCGAGCGCAACGCGTCCCTCGTCCGCGCGCTCGCGCCGGCGGCGTTCCGGGGCGTCCCGGAAGGTCCGCTGCTCTCGCCGTCGCCCGAAGCGCGTGCTCGCCTCACGGCGCGGCTCGCGAGCGTCGGGCGCGCCGATGCGACGGGCTTCGTTCTGATCCATCCCGGGAGCAGTGTCGGTGCGGATCACAAACGTTATGCGCCGTCCGCCTGGGCCGCGGTCGCGACGCGCCTCGCCGGAGCGGGCTTCGAGGTCTGGCTCGTCGCCGGTCGCGACGCCGCCGAGCGCGCGCTCGTCGACGCGATCGTCGCCGGCTGCGGCGGTCGCGCCTTCGCGGCGCCCGAGACGCCCGAGCTCGACGATCTGCTCGCCTTGACCGTCCGCGCGCGCGTCTTCGCCGCCGGCGACTCGGGGCCGCTGCATGCCGCATCGCTCGCCGGCATCCCCGTCGTCCAGCTGCTCGGCCCGACGGATCCGGTCCACAACACCCCCGGCGCCGCGTCGCCCTGGCGTCGCCTGCATGTGCCGCTGCCGTGCAGCCCGTGCCGGCGCGGCTGCGCCGATCCCGCCTGCATGCGGGCGATCGCGCCGGCGCGGGTCGCGGAGGCGATCGCCGAGCTCGCGGCCGGGACGCAAGCGACGCGCGCGGCGCGGATCGACGCTTCGGCATGACTGCCTGGAGCCCGCGAGCCGGGCCGGTGCGACGGATCCTGGTGCTTTGCCCGAATCATGCGGGCGACGTCGTGATGGCGACGCCGGGATTGGCGGCCCTGCGCGAAGCCCATCCGCAGGCCGAGATCGTCGCGCATCTGCCCGCCCCGCTGATCCCGCTGCTCGAGGGGGCAGGGCTCGTCGACGCGCTCTGGGCGCTCGAGTCGAGGCGCGGCGGGCTCCTCGCCCTGCGCCGCGAGGCGGCGCGGATCGCCGCCCATCGCTTCGAGCTCGGGATCGCGATTCCCGAGTCGATCTCGTCGGCGCTGCTGATGCGCCTCGGCCGGGTCGAGCATGTCGTCGGGTTCGCGCGCGATCCGCTGCGGGCGGCGCTGCTCGACGAGCGCGTGCGCGAAGGCGCCGATTGGGGGCGCCGGCGCTTCGTCTCGCGCGAGCGCTTCGTGCTCCGGCTGGCCGCCGCCGTCGGGGCCGAGGTCGAAGCCGGTCCGCCGCGCCTGCGTCTCGCGACGACGGACGCGGAGGCCGAACGACTCGACGCCCCGCTGAAGCCGCTCGGCAGCTCGCTGGCCGCGCTGCGGAAGGATCCGCCGATCGTGCTCGCGCCGGGAGCGGGCTTCGGCGAGGCGAAGCAGTGGCCCGCCGAATCCTTCGCCGCGCTCGCGGACCGGCTTGCACGGGCAGGCGCTCCGATCGTTCTCGTCGGCGCGCCGTGCGAGGAGGCGCTCGTCGCCTCGGTCGCGCGTTCGATGCAGAGCCGGCCCCTGGCGCTCGCCGGCACGCTCGATCTCGGTGCGCTGAAGGTCCTGCTGTGCGCCGCGCGCCTGCTCGTCGCGAACGATGCCGGCGCGCGTCATGTCGCGGCGGCGTTCGGTGTCCCGAGCGTCGTCTTCTTCGGGCCGACTTCGGTCGCGAAGACCCCCGACAATCTCGAGCGGGTCGAGATCCTGGAGACGGATCACGCCTGTCGGCCCTGCTACCGGCGCCGCTGCCCGATCGATCATCGCTGCCTGCGGAGCCTCTCCGTCGACCAGGCGGAGCAGGCGGCGGCGCGCGCGATCGCTCGCCGTGCCGTCCTGCCTGCCGCTCCGCTCGGATCGGTGGATGACACCGGGATATGATCGACCTCAGCGTCTTGATCGCGAGCTACGAGAACGCCGCGCTGCTCCGGCATTGTCTCGCCGCGCTCGGGCGCGCGCGCGCCGCGCATCCGGCGCTCGCCGTCGAGATCATCGTCGTCGACAACGGCTCGCGCGACGCGAGCGTCGAGGTCGCGGGCGGGTCGGATCTGCCGGTGCGGATCGTCGCCCTGGCGCGCAACCGCGGATTCGCAGCGGCGGTGAATCTCGGGCTCCGGATCCGGCGCGGGCGCCACGTGCTGCTGCTGAACAGCGACGCCGAGATCGAGCCCGATGGGCTCGCGCGGGCGGTCGCGCTGCTCGACGC
>CAZFKD010000391.1:0-4641 GCA_964519695.1 uncultured Spirochaetaceae bacterium | reverse complement strand
CTACGGCGAGGAGGAGCAACGCCGCAGATGGCCCGCCGCCGCAAGCGACGCGACCAAGACGATGTCTTCACAGCCTCTCAGGACCAGCCGAGGCTGCGCGCCCGGGCGAGGATCAGCTCCGCGGCGCCGTCGGTGCCGAGCACCTTGGTGTTCAGCACGAAGTGGTAGTTGACCGGATCCGCCCAGACGCGGTCGTACAGCTCGCGGTGGTAGCGCGCGCGGGCCGCGTCGGTCGCGGCGATGGCGGCGCGCGCCTCCGTCTCGCTCATGCCGTAGCGGCGGATCGCTTCCTGGACGCGGTGGGCGACGGAAGCGACGAGGAGCACGTGGATCGCGTTGCGCTCGCGTGCCAGCACGGCGGCGGCCGCCCGTCCGACCAGCACGACCCGGTCACGCCGGCCGAGCTCGGTCACGAGCTCGCGCGTCAGGTGGGCGAGCCTGATCGCCTCCGGCTCGAAGCTCGCGTCCGGAGCCGAGATCAGGAATTCCGGCGTCGAGAGCGCGGAAGACTGTGCAAACCGTTCCATGAAGGACGGAACGCGCTCCTCGAGCCCCTTCACGTCCTCCGGGTCGAACCCCGATCGCTCGGAGAGCACCTCGATGAAGGCATCGTCGACCACCGTCCAGCCGAGCTCGGCCGCGACCTGCTTCGCGACTCGATCGGCGCCGGCGAGATACTGGCGCGACAAGGTGATGATCATGCGACGCTCCTCGTGCCTTCGACCCGGCATTTGCGCTCACGGCCTCCGGAGGCCGTGGCGTTCATTCTTCTTTCGACGACCGATGGACGCGGGCATCGAGCTCCCTCAGGCTGCGACTCCCGAAATAGAAGGCCACCGCCGCCGCCGACGCGAGCAGCGACGCTCCGGTCACCGCCGCAGGCGCCCCGACCCGCTCCGCGATCGCCCCGATCGGCAGCGTCCCGAGCAGCGGCAGCGAGACCGACATCATCAGGAAGCTCGAGATCCGCCCCCGGATCGAGTCGGGGATCACGAGCTGGATCGCGACGTTGTTGAGCGTGCTGAAGGTGCTCGCGAAGACGTTCGCCAGGAAGACGAGCCCGACCGCCGGCCAGAACCAGGGGCTCGCCGCAAAGGCCGCCAGCAGGATCCCGAATGCGATCACGCTGAACATCATGGCCGAGAGCCGACCGGCGTCGGGTCGCCGCGCCGCCACGAAGAGCGAGCCCGTCGCCGCACCGACGCCCGAGGCCGCATTCAGGATGCCGAAGCCCGCCGGCCCCATGTGCCAGACGTCCCGGGCGAAGGCCGGGAGCAGGGTCTGGAAGGGCATCGCGAGGAATTGCGGCAGGAGCCCGTAGATCAGCAGAATCAGCACGAGCCGATTCGTCCCGAGATACTGGAATCCAGCGAGCATGTTGCGCGCGATCGACTCGTGATGGTTGCCCGGCGGCGGCGGCAGCCGCTCGACGCGGAAGAGCGCGACGAGCGCGAGCAGGTACAGCACGACGTGCCCGAGATAGACCCGCTCGACGCCGATCAGCGGAATCATCGCCCCCGCCATCGCCGGCCCGACGACGCGCGTCACGTTGACGCCCGTCATGTTCAGCGCCATCGCAGACCCGAGGCCCTTCTTGCCGACGAGGTTCACGACGATCGCCGAGCGCGCCGGCATGATCATCGGGAAGACGCAGCCCATCAGCGCCGCGGTCAGAACGAGATGCCAGAACTCGAGGCGATCCAGATAGAGCAGGACGAGCGGCGCGAGCTCGGCGAGCACCGCGAGCGACTGCGCGAGGAGGATGATGAGCCGGCGTTCGATCCGATCCGCGAGCACTCCGCCGAACGGCGAGAGCAGCAGCATCGGCACCGCCGTCGCAGCCGAGACGATCGCCAGCGCGAACGTGCTGTCAGTCAACTCGAACGCGAGCCATGGCCGGACCACGCTCTGGCCGCCCATCGCGAGGAAGAACGCCATGTTGCTCACGAAGATCCGGCGAAACGCCGGGATCGCGAGCGATTCGGTCGCCCGGCCGAGGCCCCGCGGAGAACGCGTCGGCGGTGCTGGCTGGGAAGACGCTTCGCGATTCATGCGGCGTCCATCGTCGCCGATCCGGGCCCCGGGCGCATCAGGCCTGCTGGACCTCGCGATCGCTCATCCCGATCAGGTAGAGGATGCCGTCGAGCCCGAGATTCGAGATCGCCTGCTCGGCGGACGCCCGGACTCGAGGCTTGGCGTGGAAGGCGATGCCGAGGCCCGCCGCGTCGAGCATCGGAAGATCGTTCGCTCCGTCGCCGACGGCGATCGTCTGCTCGAGCCGCAGGCCCTCCTGCTCCGCGAGCTGGCGAAGCAGCGCGGCCTTGCGCGCGCCGTCGACGATCTCGCCCCGCACCTTTCCCGTCAGCCGCCCGCCTTCGATCTCGAGCTCGTTCGCGAACATGAAATCGATCCCGAGGCGGCGCCGGAGCACCTCGCCGAAAAACGTGAAGCCGCCGGAGAGGATCGCCGTCCGGTAGTCGAGCGAGCGGAGCGTCCGGATCAGGCGCTCGGCTCCGGGGGTGATCGGCAGGCGCGCCGCGATCTCCTCGAGGAGCTTCGCGTCGAGCCCCTTCAACAGACCGACGCGCCGCAGCAGGCTCTGCGTGAAGTCGAGCTCGCCGTTCATCGCCGCTTCCGTGATCGCCGCGACTTCGCGCCCGACGCCGGCAGCGCTGGCGAGCTCGTCGATCACCTCGGTCTGGATCAGGGTCGAATCCATGTCGAAGGCGATCAGGCGCCGGTTGTGGCGATGGATGTCGTCGACCTGGAAGGCGATGTCGACTTCGAGGGACTGCGCGAGGTCGAGCAGCTCCCGGCGCAGGGCCGAGGCGTCGTCGGGCGTACCGCGCAGCGAGAGTTCGACGCAGGAGCGGAGCTCGGGATCGGGATTCGCGATCGAGACCCGACCGGACAGGCGCGTGATGTTGTCGATGTTGAGGCCATGCCGGGTCGCGATCGCGCCGAGCCCTTCGAGATGGCCGGCGTGCAGGTCGCGACCGATCAGGGTCATGATGTGGCGCGGCTGGCCGTGGGCGGCGACCCAGCGCTCGTAGTCCGGGAGGTCGATCGGCGTGAAACGCGCCTGCAGATCCCATTCATGCGCCTTGAAGAGCACGTCCTTCACGACGGGCTGCGAGGCGGACTGTGCCGAGAGATCGATCAGGATGCCGAGCGTCAGCGTGTCGTGGATGACGGCCTGACCGATGTCGAGGATCCGCACGCCGTGTCGAGCGAGGATCGCCGAGAGATCTCGCGTGATCCCCGGGCGATCGCGACCCGTCAGGTTGATGAGGACGATCTGGGACATCGCGTCGGGGCTAGGCGCGGGGTTCGAGGCGAACGAAAAGGCGCGGCGGGAATCCCGTCACGAACCGGAACCATCCGGGCACCGGATTGTCGCTCGCAACGCGCAGATGCTCCTCGCTCCCCGCGTCGACCGCGACGGCACGGTAGTCGCCCGTCGCATCGTCGACGGTGATCCGCACCTCGGGACTCGCGAGCAGGCGGTCGTACCAGGCCCGGGGCCAGTGGTTCGCCGCAACGTAGAGGGCGCCGCCACTCTCGAGACGCGAGACGACGCGATCATGGCTCGCCCCCTCCTCGGAACGCGTCGTGATGACGAGGGTCGATCCGGCCTGCGGCTGAAGGATCCCGATCATCGACTCGAAAGCGGCCACGATGCCGACGTAGACCAGCAGAGCGATGGCGAATCCCTTTGCGATCCTCATGGTCCCCTCATTCTTCCCTTCCCAGCTTCGCCCCGGGAGGGTCGCGCGCGAGCCTCCCGGCCCCGCAACCGGAGGCCGATCCCGGCAGCGACGCGGCGGCAGCGTACATCGTTCCCCGCTTCTCGGGCATCCCCAGGAGCCTGACCCAAGAGGGCCCCGCGCTCGTCGTCTCCCGTCGGCTAGACAACGAATTCCCTCCACATGCCGAACCGCTCCTCGACCCTCCCGATCCCGGCCTTCGACGCGTTCACGACCCGGATTCCCGCCGGCGCCGTCCCCTTCGGCGTCGAATACCGGCCTCTCGACGAGGCTGGCATCCTCGCCTACTACGGCCTCGATGCCCGCGCGAAGTTCGACCGCCGCGCCCCGGCCGGGCTCACGGGGCCGGTCGACGAAGACGGCCTCTGCATCCACGTCTTCGGGACCGGCGCGCCGATCAGAGCGGTGCAGCCGCCCGCAGCAGCGCCAGCATCGCCGCGTTGAGGGGCGTCTCGATCCCGTGGCGAGCGCCGATCCGGATGACCGCGCCGATCAGGGCCTCGTGTTCCGTCTCCCTTCCGGCAATCCGGTCGTAGAGCATCGACGAGCCGAAGGGCGGCCAGTCGGCGGCATTCTTCGCGATGCCCTCGACGAACGCGAGCGCCGCGTCGAGCGGGATGTTTGCCCCTTCGGCGCGGGCCACCGCGATGCACTCGGCCGCCAGGCCGACGGCCAGCTCGCGAACGGCCGGATCCGCCATCACCTCGATCCGCCGCCCGGTCAGCGCGGTCAGCGGCGACGCCGTCACGTTCGAGATCAGCTTGCGCCAGAGCCCAGACCGGAAATCGGCGATAAAGTCGTCGTCCGTCTGGCCGACTGGACTTCGCGCCACCTCAATCCCGAAGGCGAAATCATCGAGCGCCTCGGGCGCGAA
>CAZFKD010000390.1:0-4647 GCA_964519695.1 uncultured Spirochaetaceae bacterium | reverse complement strand
GATGGCCCGCCGCCGCAAGCGCCGCGACCGAGACGATATCTTCACAGCCTCTCAGGGCCGCGCGAGGGCGGCGATGCGGTCGCCGATCGCGAGGGCGGCGGTGAGACCGGGGGATTCGATCCCGACGCAGGCGACGAAGCCCGGGGCTCCGCAGGCGGAAGCTTCTTCGATCACGAAATCGCGGAATCCCTCGCCCGGCCCGGCGAGCTTCGGCCGGATGCCGGAGTAGTCGGGCACGAGCGCCGCACGCGCGAGCGACGGGAGATAGCGGCTCGCGGCCTCGCGAAACGCCTCGGCCTTGGCCGGATCCACCCGAAAGTCGAGCGCGCCGACGTACTCCGCATCCGGCCCGAAGCGGACGCGGCCCGCCAGATCGAGCGTCGCGTGGATCCCGAGCCCCGCCTGCTGGGGCACCGGATAGACGAGCCGCGCCAGGGGCAATCGCACACCCGGCGCGAGTGCGAAGTAGTCGCCCTTGCACGGATGCTGTCGCCAGCCGAGCGCGTCGACGTCGAGTCCCGCGAGCTCGGCGATCGCATCCGCCGCGAGACCCGCCGCGTCGACGACACAGCCGGCGTCGATCGATTCGCGCGCAGCGCCGGCTTCGACCTCCACGCGCCAACCGTGGGATCGGGGCGCGAGGGCGACGACCCGGCGATCGCAGAGGACGAAGGCGCCGGCCGATTCCGCCTCGGCCTGGAGCGATCGGCAGAAGGCATGGGCGTCGACGATGCCCGTCTCGCGCGAATGCACCGCCGCGAGGGCGACGACCGCCGGCTCGAGCCGCCGGACCTCCGCTCCGTCGATCAGCTCGATGCCCTCGACGCCGTTCGCGACCGCCCGCGCCTGCAGGCTCTCGACGACCGGGGTCTCCTCCGGCCGGGTCGCGACGATCAGCTTGCCGAGCTTGCGATGCGGGACACGCTTCGCCGCACAGTAGGCGTAGAGGGCCCGCCGACCGGCGATGCAGAGCGCCGTCTTCGCGCTGTCGGCCGGGTAGTAGATGCCGGCATGCACGACTTCGCTGTTGCGGCTGGTGATGCCCCGGGCGATCTCCGGCCCCGATTCGAGCACGACGACCGAGCGGCCGGCCTTCGCACAGGCCGCGGCCGCGGCGAGCCCGATCACGCCGGCGCCGACGACGACGACGTCGAAGCCCGCGTCTTCCCCGGCGCCCGTCAGAGGCTCTCCCCGTATTCGACGCGGTAGCGCTCGCGGATCGCGTCGAGAGCGAGATCGATGCTCTGGGGCCCCGAGCGCGCGACCTTCAGCGCCCCCATCAGGCTGCCGAGCCGCGCACCCCGCTCGAGCGGCAGCCGGTTCGCGAGGGCGTAGAGCAGCCCGGCCCGATACGAATCACCGCAGCCCGTCGGATCGACCGATCGCTCCGCCTTGACCGGCCGGATCTCGGTCCGCGCCGCCTCGAGCGCGAGTCCCGCCTCGCGACCGCCGCGCCGCAGGATCGAGCCGTCCTCACCGCGCGTCACGATCAGCGCACCGACCCGCTCTGCGATCCCGTCCTCGTCGAGCCCCGTCTTCTCGCGCGTCAGCTCCCATTCGTACTCGTTCACGATGTAGATCGAAGCGCCCGTCAGCGCTTCGAGCAGCGCCGTCTTGTCGAGGATCGGGAGCCCCTGGCCCGGATCGAAGATGAAGGGCACGGCGCCCGTCTTCGCATCCCGCGCCTTCAGATCCCGGGAATATTCGAGCATGGCCTGGCGCCCGTTGGGCGACACGATCGCCGCGTCGAACGGCGCGCGAACGTCGGCGATGCGGGCCTCGTGGGCCCGGTCCATCGCGCCGGGATGAAAGGAGATGATCTGGTTGTTGGCCTGGTCGGTCGTGATGAAGCAGGCCGCGGTGTACTCGTCATCGAGCACGCGGAGATGGGCGCGGGAGACGCCGCTCGCATCCATCCAGGCAGCGTAGGCCCCGAGATCCGGGCCGACGGCGGCCAGCAGGATCGGCTCGATGCCGAGCCGGGAGAGGTTGTAGGCGATGTTCGCGCCGGTGCCCCCGTACTGCTTCGACATCGAGGGGACGTGAAAGGCGACGTTCAGCTTCTCGAGCTTGTCGCCGACGAAATGGTTCTTGAAATGGTCCTGGAAGATCATGATGTGATCGACGGCGACCGAACCGGTCACGAGCACGGGCATGGCGGGACATCCTTCGCGCGACGAGCGGCCCCGTAGTCTTGCCGCCTCGCCCGGGGTCGTCAATCGCGCGGGGCGAGCGGGCGCGGGGCGATGCTACGGTGTGCAGATGGCCATCCCCGAGCTCTTCAAGGTCCGCAAACCAGTCATCTCCTTCGAGTTCTTTCCGCCCAAGACCGACGCGGGCTACCGCGCGCTCTTCGAGACGATCGAGGAGCTGAAGCCGCTCTCGCCCGGCTACGTCTCGATCACGATGGGCGCCGGCGGCAGCACGCGCGAAAAGACCGTCGACCTCACGATCGAGATCACGAAAAAGCTCGGCCTCACGAGCATGGCCCACCTGCCCTGCACGGGCTTCCGCCCCCACGAGATCGGCGCGATTCTCGACCAGCTCTACGCCGGCGGCGTCCACGACGTGCTCGCCCTGCGCGGCGACCCGCCGAAGGACGACCCGAACTTCACGATCCCGAAGGACGGCTTCCAGTACGCGAACCAGCTCGTCGAGTACATCGCGGACCGGGGCCAGTTTTCGATCGGAGCCGCCTGCTGTCCCGAGGTCCATCCGCAGGCCCCGGATGCCGCGACCGATCTCGCGAACCTGAAGCGCAAGGTCGATGCCGGCGCCGACTTCCTCATCAGCCAGCTCTTCTTCGACAACGCGAAATTCTTCGACTTCGCCCTGCGCGCGCGGGCGGCCGGCATCACGATCCCGATCATCCCGGGCATCATGCCGATCGCGACCGTCTCGGGCATCCGCCGGATGGCCGGAATGAACGGGACGAGCTTCCCCGCCGAGCTGGAACGCGAGCTCGAACGCGTCGATGGCGACGACGAGGCGACCTACGCCCTCGGCGTCCGCTGGGCGACGATGCAGTGTCGCGAGCTGCTCGACCGCGGCGTCGACGGGATCCATTTCTACACGTTGAACCGCTCGCCGGCCTCCCGCGAGATCCACCGGAACCTGTTCGGGGGATGAGCGCGGAGCAAGCGCGCGCGACGGCGGACGGAGGGCCGCGGACGGTCGGCGACCGCGCGCCGCGCAGGCTGCGCCTCGCGGTGCTCCTCTCCGGCAGCGGCACGAGCCTCGAGAACCTCTTCGAACGGATCGATGCGGGGCTGCCGGCCGAGGTCGTCTGCGTGCTCGCGTCGAAGAAGAGCGCCTTCGGCCTGCAGCGCGCACAGGCGCGCGGCGTCCCCGCGATCGCGATCCCGCGCCGCGAGCATGCGGACGTCGCCGGCTTCAATGACGCGCTCCACGCAGCGCTCGCCCGCTTCGAGCCCGATCTCGTCTGCCTGCTCGGCTTCCTCTCGCCCTTCGAGCTGCGCGGACGTTATGCGGGGCGCGCGCTCAACGTGCATCCGGCGCTGATCCCCGCCTTCTCGGGCCAGGGCTTCTACGGTCATCACGTCCACGAAGCGGTGCTCGCGGCCGGCGTGAAGCTCTCCGGAGCGACGGTGCATTTCGTGGGCGACGCCTACGACGAAGGGCCGATCCTGCTGCAGGAGAGCGTGCCCGTCCTCGACGACGACACTCCGGAGAGCCTCGCCGCCCGGGTCCAGGCCCTCGAGCGGCGACTCGTCCCCGAAGCGATCCGGCTGATCGCCGAAGACCGTGTCCGGATCGAGGGACGGCGGACGCGCATCCTGCCTGCGCCGGGCGAAATCCGCTTCTGAATCGCCGCCGCCCGTCTTGACAGATAGGCAAACAAAAGGCGAAAGTCTCGACATGCCCCCCCGACCTCCCGGCACCCGGCCTGGAGCCGAGGCCCTCGCCCTGCCCGAGACGAACTCCGCCGCGCGCCTTCCGGCGCCGGGTGGACCGCTCGAGGCGCGCGGGGGCGACGGCGCCCTGAAATCGCTCCTCGCGGATCTCGGCGCCCAGATCCGCCGGGGCCGAGGCCTCGCGCACGGCGCCAGCGAGAGTCCGGCCTGCTGTCCGACCGGCCTCGCCGGCCTCGACGCGCGACTCGGTGGCGGCTTTCCCCGCGGCCGCCTCTCGGAGCTGTGTGGCGGCCCCTCCTCGGGCCGCACGTCGCTCGCAACGACGCTCCTCGCCGAGACGCTGGCACGCGGGACGCTCGCCGCCTGGATCGACCCGGATGACGCCTTCGACCCGGTCTCGACCGCCGCCTGTCTCGCGGGCAGGCCGGCGGACGGCGAGGGCGGCGGCCAGCGCGAAGGGAGCCGCCGGCGCGCCGGGGACGGGGATCGCGAGGGCAGCCAGGCGCTGCGGCGCCTGCTCTGGGTGCGGGCGCGCTCGGTGTCCGAGGCCCTTCGGAGCGCGGAGCGGATCCTCCAGGCCGAGGGCTTCGAGCTCGTCGTCCTCGACCTCGCCCAGGCGCAGGGCCGCGCGTCGCGCGCATCGGCCGACTCGAGTCGGCAGCCGAGCCGGCAGCCGACCCAGCACGCGATCCGGGAGACGAGCTGGATCCGACTCGCCCGGCTCGCCGCCCGGGGTCAGAGCGCGCTCGTCGTGCTCACGCAGACGCCGCAG
>CAZFKD010000389.1:0-4653 GCA_964519695.1 uncultured Spirochaetaceae bacterium | reverse complement strand
TGCGCTCGATCTGGCGCGCGATCCAGCAGCTGCCTTCGGCGCGCATCGATCAGATCGAGCGCCGCGTCGTCACCCCGCGCGAGCTCTTGTTCCAGGAGTCCCTCGCCGGCCGATTCGATCCGTCGAACGAGCAAGAGGAAACCCGCGTCAAAGCGGCCGTCAACTGGCTCGAGCGGGCAGGGGTGTTGCAGCGTACGGAGAACCAGACCCTCGTCTTCACGGGCCGTCCCCGCCTGCCGACGCTGGCAGAAGCGTTCGCCGTCGTCGAATCCCTCGACATCGCGCCGCCCAAGGTCGAGCAGTGGAGGACCGTCCTGGCCCGCATCTACGACGCTGGCGATGAGGGCCTCTCCGCCGACGACATCGCCGTCTTGTGTCGGGAGATGTCGTACCAGGACCCGCTCGAGGGCGGCCTCCGAATCCTCCGCATCCTCGCGCAGATGGTCGAGCGCCGGCTCTTGACCGCAGGCCAGACGTTCTCGGCGATCCTGAGCCATGGCGTCGTCGACAGCAGCGTTCGCCGCCTCGAGCGCTGGGGTGCATGGGAAGATCAGATCCTCGAAGCGCTCGAAGAGCAGGCCGACGACTCGGAGTGGGTCCACCTCCGTCCGATCGCCGAGCGGCTGACTTCGATCGACGGCGCCTGCACGCCGAACGATGTCGCCCGCCTCCTGCGAACCTGGCGGACGGCCCCGGACGGCCAGGCCCGCGGACGCATCGGCCCCGAGTTCAAGACCCTTCGCGGCGAGACGGGCCGGCTGCGAGTCGACGCCGAGGTCGCAGACATCCGGAGATGGCTTCATACCCGACAGGCCGTCGCCTCGACTTGCTTGCGCGCCCTCGTCGACCTCGCCGAAGGCACGGGCAACCAGGTCTTCGTATCCACCGACCTCGAGCATCTCATGGCCGCGGTCGAGCAGGACATGGTCTTGAAGTCGGGTCTCGCGAGCATTCAAGACGCCGTCGTCTCCGCTGTCGGATGGCTGCATACGCTGCGGATCCTCTCAGTCCAGAGCGGCCTCGCCGTCTTCCGCATGGCCATGCAGATCGACCGCGATCCCGCATGGCCGAAGCTCGGAGACCAGGAGGCGCAACAGGCCACCGCCGCGCTGGCGGCCCACCAAGAACAGAAAGTCCTCCGGGTCCACGTCATGGACGCCTGGGCGCGCCACATGCTCGAAGACCCGGAAACGGGCGAGACCTTCCGGGCAGACTGGTTCTCGCTGCCGATCGAAGACTTCACCCGCAAATGGTTCCCCGGCCGAAAACAACAGCTCCTCCGCCCGACGACGCCCGAGAGCTACGACGCCATCGTGACATCCCTGCGCGACGAGGCCCAGGAAAGAATCGTCACCCGCGACATCCGCCGCAGCCATCTCGTCCTCGCCGGCCCGGGAAGCGGAAAGACCCGGATCCTCGTCCACCGCGTCGCCTGGCTCCTGCGCTGCCAGCGCGTCCGGCCCCGGGAGATCCTCGTCGTCTGCTACACGCGCGCCAACGCGCTCGAGCTGCGCCGGCGACTCTCCGAGCTCGTCGGCCGGGACGCGCGGTTCGTCACGATCCAGACGATCCACGCCGTCGCGATCAGCATGGTCGGATTCCACCGGATCGCGAGCGGCGGCGACCTGACCCTCGAGTCGAGCCTCCCCGTCGCCGCCGCGATGCTGCGCGGTGAAGCAATGGAAGAAGCCGAGCAGACCCGCCAGCGCGACGCGCTCCTGCGCGGCTTCAACTACCTCTTCGTCGACGAATACCAGGACATCGACGCCGCAAAATACGAGCTCCTCTCCGCCATCGCCGGCCGCGCCATGGGAGGCGACCAGCGCCGACTGCGCGTGTTCGCCGTCGGCGACGACGACCAGTCGATCTACGCCTGGGACGGTGCGAGCAACGACTTCATCCGCAGCTTCGAGCAGGACTACCACGCGACGCGCTTCATCGTCCCCCATAGCTACCGCAACCCCAAGGCGATCCTCGACATGGCGCAGGCCTTGATCGAGCCCCTGCCGGACCGCCTCAAGGCCGGGACGCGCTTGACCGTAGACCCCGCGCGCGAGGCGGATCCGGAGGTCGGCCCCTGGACGGCCCGCCATCCCGAGCTTCGCGGGCATTTCGTGTGGCATCGCGCGGCCTCGGTGCCCATCGCGGCCCGTCGACTGATGGAAGTCGTTCGCTGCTGGATCGCCGATGGGATCGCGCCCGAATCGATCGGTGTACTTGCCCGGAATCGGCCGACCGGTCTCCATCGCCTGCGCAGCGCGGCCGAGGCTGCACGGGTTCCGTTCGCGTGGACGCTCCCCGGCGAGAGTTCGATCCCGATGAGCCGCGTGCGGGAAGTCGCGGCGCTATCGGACTGGTTGCGCACCCACGCGGGAATGGAGGAGCGGATTGGCTCAGGGGCGGTGCTCGAACAGATCCGGCAGCTCGCGGAAGGGCCCTGGCGCGAGAGCCTCCATGCTTGGCTCGAACCGTTCGCCGGGCGCAGCTTTACGAGCCAGCAATGGCGATACGA
The DNA here is from genome assembly GCA_964519695.1 of uncultured Spirochaetaceae bacterium. GTDB lineage: Bacteria > Myxococcota_A > UBA9160 > UBA9160 > UBA4427 > UBA4427. The sequence continues at coordinate 2,141 of CAZFKD010000389.1, read as the reverse complement.
GCTGATGACCTGGGCCCAGCTCGAACGCCGGGCACGCGTGCTGGGGAAGGGGGTTCATCTCGGGACGATGCATAGCGCCAAGGGGCTCGAGTTCGATCACGTCATGCTGCTCGATGACGGCACGCTTGCGGATACGCCGGAGGAGCGGCGGTTGCTCTATGTGGCGCTGACGCGGGCGCGGAGGTCGTTGCAGATTTTCTCGGGGTATGAGCCGAGTCCGGTGTTCGCGGCGGTGAAGCATCCGACGCTCGCGATTCGGGAGGAGGCCATGGTCGTGGCGGATTCCGAGCCGGCTGTGGACTACGAGTACGGCTATCTCGATCTGGATGCGATTTGGATCGACTGGCTGGGACGGCAGGGAGAGGGCGATCCCGGTCATCTGGCGCTGACGGAAGCCCAGTACGGGGATCCGTTCGAGATTCGAATCGACGGCTCGATCGTCGATGCAGCTGGTCGGAAAGTCGCGCTCCTTTCCAAGGTCGGGCGCGAGACTTGGCTCCCACGCGCGAAGCGCCAGCTGAAGCTCAGGCTCATCGCGGTCGTTCGGGAGCTGGCCGACTCGACGTCGCGTGCGGCTGAGTATGCGGAGCAGCTTGCGGTTGACCGGTGGTTCACTGCCGTTTGGGAGGCGCGGTGGCGGGCTTGAACCCTGATAGCGCCGGCGGGAGCCGTGATCGCGCCTGGGCAGGACAGCTCCGGAAATGATCTTAGACTGTCAGCACTTTCCTTCGGCTGCGGCTGGATCGGCAGTGTTGTTCGATTCACCTTCGCGCGATGAAGTAGCGATCGCGATGCAATCGCAGGTTCCGGTCCATTCCGCCTCCGGCGATCTTATGCCGCTCCCCGCTTGCGTCCTCGAGGTCTTTGCCTCTCGTAGAAAACCGTTCCGGCCTCGTAGTCCTTGATGCTCCCGGCTTCGATGTCGACGCGCTTCTTCCGTGTGTTGAAATGAAGCTGAGTGGACGCGGCGCGGATGAGGAGGGTTTCGATTTCTCGTTCGTGACTCTTCTCAGAGACGACGTAGAACGAGAAGTAGATGAGCTCGAGTGGCTGCGCCTTCTTGCGATTCTTCAATCTATTGAGGATCGATCCTCTGCCGATGTATCTCGGTACGCCCATCGAGTCATGGGCAATGTAGATCCCGTTGCGGGTTACGCCGCGAGCGGCGAGGTCCGCGAACACGTCGCCCAGGCATTCGAAGGGAAGCTTTTCTGCGACCGCCTGGAAGAGGGGCCGAGTCGTATTCGGGCGGCCTTGCCTGCGTCGCAGGGCACCCGATCGAACGATCCAGGTTCCGTTTCTCCAGATTTCGCCATCGAGGATCTTGGTGGATTTCGGCTTGCGACGTCTGGCAGCGGGCATCTTCATTGAGTGTTCCGGGTAGTGCCTCGAGATTGCGTGTTCAAGCCGGGACGGTCAATCCAATCTCGAAGTTCGAGAGGCGTGTTCGGGTCGTGCTCCTGAGAGGGCTCGATCGTGTGAGCCGAAATTTCTCTACGCGGAGCCGGCCAACGCCGTATTGTCGCTATTCCCCCGGCGGCAGCACCGCCCCTCCCAGCGGCCCGCCAACGACCATCCCGCCCGCTGTCCCCGGCAAGATCGATCCCCCGAGCGGCCCGCCGATCACCATCCCTCCTTTTTCGCCCGGGAGAATCGACCCGCCCAGCGGACCGCCGATCACCATTCCGCCCTTGTTCGCGGGCGGAAGGATCGATCCCCCGAGCGGTCCGCCGATCACCATCCCGCCCTCGCTACCCGGGAGGATCGATCCGCCGAGCGGCCCGCCGACGACCATCCCGCCCTCGTGACCCGGAAGGATCGATCCTGCCAGCGGCCCGCCGATCACCATGCCCCCGCCTTCTCCCTCGGCGCCCACGCGAGAGGTGACGAAAAGCAGACCGAGAAGAATCGTCCACGCTATTCGAAAACGCATTTTCGGATCCTCCAGGAGGGAACCTTCAAGCTACCTCGCGGGAGCGTCGTCCGCGAATCGGGCTCGGCCGAAGCGGGGCGTCGGCTGACGCAGCGGAGTAGAGCGCGGGCTCGACGAGCCGATTCGACGTTTTCGTGTTGCTCGAGCGAACCGACTCGTCCGTTCCGCTACCGTGTCGCCCGACGATCAACCGCCCATGCCCCACCTC
>CAZFKD010000388.1:0-4672 GCA_964519695.1 uncultured Spirochaetaceae bacterium | reverse complement strand
GACGCCGCCGATGCGGACCGGCGCGCGCACCGAGAGCCCGCCGATGTCGTCGAACGTCGCCTCGAGCCGGATGCGCCGCGCCGCACCGAACTCGATGCCGCCCACCTGCAGCGAGAGGTACGCGAGCGTCGCGAGCCCCACGAGCACGAAGAGCCCGACGATCAGATCCCGCGTCGCATGATTCTGCATCGAAGCTTCCTTTCCAGACGCCGGTTTCCCGAGCGATCGATTCGTCCCGGCCGATCCGAACCCGTTCCCGCGCGCGACGCTCTGCCAGAGCGCGCGCCCGCTATACGCCCCAGAGCGCCGTGATCACGTAGTCCGCGAGCAGGATGCAGACGGAGGCCGTCACGACGGTCGAGGTCGTCGCCCGCGCGACACCGGCGGCATCCGGCGCGCACGAATGCCCTTTGTAGGTCGAGATCAGGCCCAGCAGCAGACCGAACACGAGACTCTTGAGGAGGCTCTGGCCGACGTCGTCACCGAAGAGCACCGCGTCCTCGAGCCCCGAGAGATAGACGCCGCCGTCGAGGCCCTGGCGCCAGACACCGACGCCATAGGCGCCCGCGATCGCGAAGACGATGAAGAGGCCGTTCAGCAGGGGCATCGCGATCGTCAGCGCGAGCGCCCGCGGCAGCGCGACGAAATGCAGCGGGTCGATCGCCATCATGCGCAGGCCGTCGAGCTGTTCGGTCGACTTCATCGCACCGATCTCCGCCGTGATCGCCGAGCCCGCGCGGCCCGTCACGAGCAGGCCCGTCAGGACGGGCCCGAGCTCGCGCACGAGCGAGAGGCCGACGACCGCGCCGAGCCCCTCCTCGGCGCCGAAGCGCGTCAGCGTCGTGTACAGCTGGAGACCGAGCACCATCCCGACCGTGAAGCCCGACAAACAGATGAGCGCGACCGAGAGGACCCCGGCGTCGAACAGCGCCCGGACGAAGAATCCGAAGCGGCTCGGCGGCCTCGGCACGGCGCCGACGAGATGACCGCCGAAGCGGGCGACGCGTCCGAGGCCCTCGACGCCGGCGGTGACCCGGGCGCCGAGCTCGCGAATCGCTCCGATCATGAGGCGCTCCCGCTGCGCAGCTCGTGGAGCCGCGCGAGATAGCTGCGGCCGTCCTCGCCGAGGAAATCCGTGACCTCCGCATCCGAGCTGCTCGCGAGCTCCTCCGGCGTACCGGCCACGCAGCCGCCGCGGCGAAGCAGGATCATCTGATGCGCCATGCGGAGCGAGGAGGCCATGTGGTGGGAGGTGACGACGATCGTGAGGCCGAGCTCGCGGTTCAGCTCGACGAGCAGATCCTCGATGCGTGACACGTTGATCGGATCGAGACCCGAGAAAGGCTCGTCGCAGAGCAGGATCTCGGGCTCCATCACGATCGCCCGCGCGAAGGCGACCCGCCGGAGCATGCCGCCCGAGAGCTGGCGCGGCAGCAGCCCTTCGACGCCCTCGAGCCCGACGGATTTCAGCACGCGGGCAACGTGCGTCGCGATCTCGGGCCATGGCTTTCTCAGATGCTCGCGCAGGGGCAGCCCGACGTTCTCAAGCACGGTCATCGAATCGAGCAGCGCGCCGTTCTGGAACAACATCCCGATGCCCTTGCGGATCTCGCCGAGCTCGCGCTCGCTCTTCTCGGAGAGCAGATGGCCCGCGACGCGGATCTCGCCGGAGTTCGGGCGCTGAAGGCCGCCGATCATGCGCAGGAGCGTGCTCTTCCCGGTTCCGCTGCCGCCGAGCAGGAGATGGATCCGGCTCTTCGCCATCCGGCAGGACATCCCGTCGAAGACCGCCCGCTTGCCGAAGGCGAGGCGCACGTCCCGCAGCTCGATGAAGGATTCGGGCGAGACGGGCGCATCCGGAGACGGCGAGGCGGAGCGGTTTCCGGCCGAACGCGCGGATGCGGCGCGGGCGGGGGCTTCGGCGAGGCTTTCCAGGGTCGATCCTCCGACTCGGAGTCGTTCTCTGCCGTGATTCCGACGATGCGACCCCACGGCTCGCGCGGCCGGCCTACAGTAACGCAGGCGCTCGAAAGGCGTCCATGCGTTTCGAAGCCCCAAAGCCCCGGACGACCGCCGTCGCGAGCCGCGAGATCGGGCGCTCCGCATGCGATGAAGGAAGAAACGCGAAAAGAGAGCCACGCGAGCCGGACGCCCGGCACGGCGAACGGGGCGAGGACCGCGAGTCATGCGATTCGGCATCGCGCTTCGAACGATGGGGACGGCTTCGACCGGCGAGATCCTGCGAGCGAGCGCCATGCTCGCCGAAGATGCGGGACTCGACACGCTCTGGATTCCCGATCACATCGCGATTCCGCCCGACGACGCCGCGGGCTCGGGGGGCCGCTACCTCGACCCGCTCGCGACGCTCGCCTGGCTCGCCGCGCTGACCTCCCGCATCCATCTCGGCACAGCCGTGCTGATCCTGCCCTACCGCGCCGCGCTGCCGACGGCGAAGGCGATCGCGACGATCCAGACGCTGTCGGGGGAGCGGCTCGAGCTCGGCGTCGGGATCGGATGGATGGAGGCCGAGTTCCGCGCGGTCGGCCGCCAACGACGGGAACGCGGACGGGCGAGCGACGAGGTCCTGGCGTTCCTGCATGGGGCGTTCGACGCTCCGGACGACGTCGCGGTTTCGAACGGGCAGGCCTTCCTATTCCGACCCAACCCGCGCAAGCCGCGCATCTGGGTCGGCGGCGGGCCGCCCGGAGCGCTCGCCCGGACGCTGCGCTTCGGTGACGGCTGGCTCCCGATGACCGACGATCCCGAGAAGCTCCGGGCCCCGATCGCCGAGCTCGCAGCGAGGGCGCGGGCGGCGGGGCGGCCGGTGCCCGAGGTCGCCGTTTTCGGCGCGCTCGGAAGCCGCGCGCCCGGCGCGGATCTCGCGCGGCTCGCCGAGCTCGAGGCGCTCGGCGTGGCCGAGTTCATCCAGGGCGCGCGCTACGAAGATCTCTCGGGCTTCGAGCGGGCGCTCGCGCCCCTCGTCGAGCGGCGCGAAGACTTCCAGCGACGTTAGGGGCGTCGGCCGACGCGAGACGCCGATCGGGTCACCGCTCCGGCGTGCTCGCGGGGAGCACGAGCGGCGCCCTCGCCGTCGCGGGCATGAAGTCCTCGAGCCGCCGCAACTGCCGCCCTCCGCCGTCGAAGTTCGAAGGCGCGAGCCAGGCCTCGAAGCCCCCCCGCAGCGCCGGCCATTCCTCGTCGATGATCGAGAACCAGGCCGTATCCCGATTGCGCCCCTTCAGCACCATGAGCTGGCGGAAGATCCCTTCGAAGCGGAACCCGAGGCGGGTCGCCGCCGCACGCGACGGCGCGTTCAGCGCATCGCATTTCCATTCGTAGCGGCGATAGCCCCAGTCTTCGAAGACGCGTTTCATCATGCGGTACATCGCCTCGGTCGAAGCGATCGTGCGCTGCAGGGCCGGGGAATACGAGAGATGCCCGATCTCGATCGAGCCCGTCTCTGGCGCGATCCGAAGATAGGCAGCGACGCCGAGCGGCCGCTCGCTCTTCGGATCCACGATCGCGTAGAAGACTTCGTCCGACGCCGCCTGCTTGCCGGCGAGCCACGTTCGATAGGCGCCCAGCGTCGCGAAGGGGCCGTAGGGGAGATAGGTCCAGTTCGCGCCCTGCGGATCCGCCGCGTAGGCGCGAAAAAGATCCTCCGCATGGCGCTCGGCGTCGAGCGGATCGAGGCGGCAATGCGTTCCCGGAATCGACTCGCGCCGCGGCGGCGTCGCCCCCCGCCAATCGGGTACGGGCGGTCCGATCGGTTGCCCGTGCTCGTTCATCCTCGGCATCGCATCCCTTCTCGCCGCCCCGCCCGAAGCCTTCCGCTTCCCGGCGTGGCCAGGGCCTGCGCGCGGCGTTCTCGCGGCCGGGCGCTCAGAGCGTCTTCGCCATCAATCCGCTCACGAGCTCGGCGAATCCGCTCGGATCGTCGAGCTGCCCGCCCTCCGCGAGCACCGCCTGACCGAATAGCAGACGCGCCGACTCCGCGATGCGGGCATCCGCCGGGTCCGCCTCGAAGCGGGCAGTCAGTCGCTCGAGGACGGGATGGCCGGGATTCAGCTCGAGGATCGGCTTGCGTTCGGGGATCGCCTGGCCGGCCTGGCGCAGCATCGCCTCGAGGGCGGGCGAGAGATCGCCCTCTTCATGGACGAGGCAGGCCGCCGAAGCCTTCAATCGCCCCGAGAGCCGGACCTCCTTGACGTCGTCCTGGATCGCCGAGCGCAGCGCCTGCAGCAGATCCGAGAGATCCGCCTCGCGCTTCTCGAGCTCCTCCTTCTTCTTCGCCTTCTCGTCGTCGTCGCCGAGCAGCGCTTCGCCGTGGCCCACGCTCTGCCAGGCCTTCTCCTTGTACTGGCCCGGCCCCTGCCCGGCCCAGACCTCGTCGACCGGATCGACGAAGAAGAGCACCTCGATGCCCTTCTCGCGGAAGGCCTCGAGATGGGGGGAGCGGCGCAGGACGTCGAGCTTCGGGCCCGCCAGGTAGTAGATGGCATCCTGCCCGGCCGGCATCCGCTGGACGTATTCGGCGAGGGACACCAGCTTCGTCTCGTCCGCGGAAGACGGAGCGAGGACGAGGTCGAAGATGCGCTCGCGATCCTCGCCGTAGTCGAGCAGCCCTTCCTTGACGACCGGTCCGAACTCGGCCCAGAACTTCTCGTAGGCG
>CAZFKD010000387.1:0-4703 GCA_964519695.1 uncultured Spirochaetaceae bacterium | reverse complement strand
GCACCGGCGGTGATGGCGGCACGACCGGGGGCGGCGACGGCAGCACCGGCGGTGACGGCGGCACGACCGGTGGCGACGACGGCAGCACCGGCGGTGACGGCGGCACGACCGGGGGCGACGACGGGGGCATGGGCGGCAACGCCGGTCCGACGGGTACGCTTCTGCCCGACGTGATGCTCGGCCTCTCGGCCGGTCGGACTGCGGTCATCTCGCAGCTGCTGCCGGATGGCAGCAGCGTGCCCCTCACGATCGATTCCCTGGCGAGCAAGGCGCCGGTCCAGCCGAGCGCCTGCGACCTCGACGGCGATGGCGATCGCGACCTGGTGATCGGCTTCGGGAAGGGGAGCCGCGGGACGGTGGCGGTGCTGCAGATGGAGGAAGGCAAGGTCGTCGCGGTCGACTCGATCTCTGCGGGTCCGGAGCTGTACCGTGCGCAGATCGGCCTCACGACGACGGCCTGCGGCGATCTCGACGGAGACGGTCGCGCGGAGATCGTGATCGGGTTCAACGGGGCGATGCGCGGCGTGGTCCAGATCTTCGACGACGTCTCGACGGGCTTCGCGCCGATGGCGACCGCGCGGACCAACGCCGAGGGCTACATGCAGATCCCGGTGCCGAACAAGTTCCGGGGCACGACCTACCCGGCCCTCGGCGACATCGACGGCGACGGCCGCGCCGAGCTGGTCGTCGGGCTCTCGAACGTGGACGGGGGCATGGTCGTCGTGCTCGAGGATTCGGCCGCGGCGTTCGCGATCCATGCGGTCAATCGAACCGGTCTGCCCTGGGTCCAGATCGAGCCCTCCGCGACGACCTCGATGAGCGGCGGCATCGCGGTCCCGGCCCTGGGCGACATCGATGGCGACGGTCTCGACGAGATGGCGGTCGGATTCGGCTCGGGCAGCCGGGGACGCGTGGCAATCCTCGACGACGCCGTCCGGGGCTATCCGGCGAAGCGCGAGCACGTCTTCATCCTGAGGACCGGCCGCGCCGAGGACCAGGACCGCGATCGCGGCGCGCGACCCGCCTTCGGCGACGTCGACGGCGATGGGGTCGAGGAGCTGGTCGTCGGGTTCCAGGGGGCCACCGACCACGGCCTCCAGGTCTTCGATGATTTCATGAACGGACTGCGACCGATCGGCGCGAACGAAGGCTTCATCGAGAGCAGCGACCTGAGCGCGCGGGTCCATGCCGCGCCCACCCGCTGAACGCCCCGACTCGCCGGACGCGACGACGGTGCGAATGAGATGGCCCGGGCGTCCCAAGGGTTGGGGCGCCCGGTGCCATTCGCGCGTTCCGGTCCGGCCGGAATGCGGCGCCGGTCAGCCGGTCAGTTGAGCGCCGGTCGACGGCGCACGAGGGCGTCGCGTCGGAGCCGGATGGCCGCCGCGTCCTCGCTGCGCGGCGCGAGTTCGAGGTAGGCCGTCAGGTCCTCGATCGCGGCATGCAGACAGTCGAGGCGCTCGAGCAGCAGGCCGCGATCGCGCAGATCATGGGGCGCCGTCGGCTCGAGGACGAGGATCCGGTCGAAGCAGCCGAGGGCAGAGAGCCCATCGCCCTGCCGCAGGTACAGCAGCTTCAGGTTGTTGAGCATCCGGACCCAGATCTCGCGCGCCGTCGCGGGCCGGACCCAATGGGGATCGAAGGGCACATGCTCGCCGGCGGCGGCCCGGAGCCGCTCCATGCAATCCTCGACCGTCAGGATGCGGCCGAAGAACGGATCCACGATCAGCTCCTGCGTCCCTTCTCCGAGACCGACGACCTTCGCGAGGAAATGGCCGGGGAAGCCGACGCCGTAGGCTTCGAGACCGAGCTGGCGCGCGATTTCGACGTAGAGCACCGAGAGCGTGATCGGGAGGCCGCGCCGCCGGACCAGGACCTGATCGAGGAAGCTGTTGCGCAGGTCGTCGTACTGCTCCTGATTGCCGCGATAGCCCTCGACCTCGAAGAGCCAGTGATTCAGCGCCGCAACGGAGCGCGCCGGATTCGCGGCGGCTTCGACCTGGGCACGGCCTCGGGCCACGAGCGCCTCGACCCGGCGCAGGGCCGCCTCGATGTCGACGCCCGGCTGGGCTTCGGCGGCGACCACGAGCGCGCCCTCGGCCAGGCCGGTCTGGCTCTCCGGACGCCGGGCCAGCGCGCGGAAGCGATCGGAGATCTCGCTGTTCACGCCAGAACCCTACTCAATCCCGGGACCGGGGGACCACCGGAACGCTCACCCGGCGCCCATCGCGCAGGATCACGATCTGCGCCGTCTCGCCGACGCGCAGGGCCTCGAGGGCGTAGGTGAAGTCGTAGAGGTTCTCGATCGGTTGGCCATCGACCTCGACGATCGTATCCCCGCGCCGAAGGCCCGCCGCATCCGCGGGACCCGCCGGACTGACGCCCGAGAGGCGGACGCCACGGACGTCGGTCTCGCTGTAGTCGGGGATCGTCCCGAGGTAGACGCGCATGCCGCTGCGGCTCGCACGGCCGGGCGCCAGCGGCTGGGCCTCGAAGGCGGGGGCCTCCTTTGCCTGCGAGAGCCCGGCGGCGAGGCGGGCGAAGAGGTCGGCGATCGACGCTGCGCCCCGGGAATTCAGGAGCTCGGGGCGGTCGCGGGGGGTGTGGTATTCGGCGTGGACGCCGGTGAAGGCGGAGAGGACGGGCAGGCCCCGCGCGTGGAAGGAAGTCGAATCGGTCGGGAGGTCGGCATCGTCCCGCAGCGCGAGTGCGAGCGGCGAGGGCAGGGCCGCCTGCTCGATGAGCGCATCCCAGGCGAGGCTCGAGCCGGTGCCGTGGAGGACGAGCTCGTCCTCGAGACGCCCGACCATGTCGAAGTTCAGATAGGCGACCGGGCCCGTGTCCTGGCCGTGCGGGCCGACGTGGGCGTCGACCCAGGCATCCGAGCCGAGCAGCCCGAGCTCCTCGCCCGACCAGGCGGCGAAGACGAAGTCGCGCTGGCCGAGCATCTCGCCTGCGGCGCGCCGCTGCGCGAGCGTCCTTGCGATCTCGAGCAGGACCGCGACGCCCGAAGCATTGTCGTCGGCGCCCGGATGAATCTGACCAGCCTCGCTCGCGTCCGCCAGCGAGCCCGACCCCTCGCCCCGGCCGAGATGATCGAGATGCGCCCCGAGCACGATCGTCTGCCGGCTCGGCCGCTCGCCGACCTGCAGCCGTCCGATCACGTTATGCGAGGCGCTGCGGATCGTCTCGAGATCGATGCGCGCCCCGAGGCGCACGTCGGGAAGCACGAATCGGAGCGCGGTTTCCGCGTCGCCCCCCGCCGTCGCCCCCGCAGCTCCGTCCCCCGCCGCGCCCGCGTCGCTCGCGGCGATCGACGCGTCGATCCGATCCTGGCTCTCCGCGAGCGTTCGCCCTGCCGCCTCGAGCCAGCCATCGACGAGCGGTGCGCTCGCCGCGACGACCGCCAGACCCGAGCCCGCGATCGCCGCGTCGAAGCGCAGCGGCGCGAGAGGCTCCCGGAATTCGCTGCGCGGTCCGTTCACGAACACGATGCCGACCGCCCCGCGATCCCGGGCGATCATCGCCTTGTGGCGCAGGCTGGCATGGCGCTGCAGATGCTGACGACGCTCGCCCGCGAGCGTCTGCGGCAGGTCGCGCAGCACGACGGCCCAGCGTCCTTCGAGGTCGAGCCCCGCATACTCGTCGACCGCCGGATGATCCCGCTCGGCGGGCGCCACCAGCCCGTAGCCGACGAAGACGAGATCCCGCGCCGAGACCTCGCCGCTCGTCGAGAGCGCGAGCGGCCGCCAGTCCACATCGACCACCGGTTCGGCCGACGCAGTCGCAGGCGGCGCGCCCGCAGCCGAGCCCGCATGCGTTCGCGAATCCCGCGCCGGAGCCGGCCCGCTTCGGACCCGTTCGATGCGCAGACCGTTCTGTTCACCGAGCGCGATGCCCGCGGTGTACTCGAAGCGCTGGAGGAAGCTGCCGTCGTCACCGGCCGGCGCGAGCCCGAGCGCGCGCAGCGTCGCCTCGACGTACTGGGCGGCGAGCGCTTCGCCGGGGCTCCCCGTGCCGCGTCCCTCGGTCCGGAGATCGGCCAGCGCCTCGACATGCGACTCGATGGACTCGGGCCGGACGCCGCCAGGCTCCGTCGACGCGAGCGCGAGAGGGCTGCGCGCGGATTCGCCGGCTGCGGCGGCGCGGGCCGGCAGTCCGAGCGCCGCGCGGGCTGCGGCGTCGCTCCAGTCCGCGCGGAACAGCTGGCTCTGCTTGCCCTCGGTCCGGTTGCTGGTCCAGACGAGGACGTTGCCCTCCGGCGAGAAGACCGGCAGGCCGTCGAATCCCTCGCGCCGCGTGACGCGCACCGGCTCCTTCTGCCCGTCGGCATCGACGAGATAGAGCTCGAAGTCGTCGAAGCCGTGGAGATTCGTCGAGAAGACGACGTAGTCGCCCGACGGATGGAAAAAGGGCGCCCAGGACATCACACCGAGGCGTGTCAAGGCGCGAGCTCCGCTGCCGTCGGCGTTCATCGCATGGATCTCGGCCCGTGCACCGTCCTCGCTGAAGCGGCGCCAGACGATCCGGCTTCCGTCGGCGGAGTAGAAGGGGCCGCCGTCGTAGCCAGGCGCGGTGGTCAACCGGGCGAGCGCACCGGTCGCGAGCTCGAGCCGGTAGAGATCGACGAAATGCGACGGATCCCGGGCGATCCGATCGCGGTCCGAGGGCGCGAGCGGGCCGTGATAAGCGTGTCGATTCGA
>CAZFKD010000386.1:910-4730 GCA_964519695.1 uncultured Spirochaetaceae bacterium | reverse complement strand
GTGGCGATTGCGCAGACTCGTTTTCGCGAGGGGGGGGGCGCTACCCGTCCGCCGCGCAGGGCGAATCCGCGATGAGCGGCGATTCGCCAGACCGCCGCTCATCCGCGCCGCATCCGAGCCCGAACGCGACCCCCCGACCCCGCCGAGCCCGCCGCATCGAGCAGGGCGTCCGCCCCCCCAACGCAATGGAGGACGTGGCAATGACTCCTCCGCGGCGCACCGAGCGTCCCGGCCGAGGGGTTCGGGGTGAGATGTAATGGACGTGCGCGCAGCACGGCGATGGTCGCGCCGGCGATCCAAGACGCGCACGTCCGAGCCACGAACCCCGAACCCCTCGGCCGGGACGCCTGGCACGCCCTCCGAGCCCGAACGCTACGGCATCAATCCCAGGTACTCGGCCTTGCCGATCTCGACCCCGCCGTGGCGAAGCAGCGCATACACCATCGTGACGTGGAAGAAGAAGTTCGGGATCGAGAAGCTCTCGAGGAACGCCTCGCCCGACATGCGCAGCGTCCGGTCGGGCCCGATCGGCATGACGACGTCGCGCTTCTCGGAGCCCTCGAGCCGGTGCGCGGGAATGGACTCGACGTAGGCGATCGTCTTCTCGATGCGCGCGCGCAGCTGCGCGAGCGTCGCTTCATCGTCGGCCCATTTCGGCGGCTCCTCGCCCGCGAGCCGCGCGACCGCGCCCTTGGCGGCATCGCTCGCGATCTGGATCTGCCGGGCGAAGGGCAGCATGTCGGGCGCGAGCCGCATGCCGACGAAGTTGTCGGGGTCGAACTTGCGCGCCTTCGCATGTGCCTCCGCCTTGTCGAGCCAGACCAGCATGTTCCGGGACATCTTCACGAAGACGGGGACGCTCGCATTGTGCATCGAAAGAGACATGGGACCTCCGGTGACGGGGATGTGAAACGGCAGCGCACGATACCCCGAACGCGACGCGTCGAATAGACACGTTCGCGCCTCACCCCCGCCTCGTGAGTTCACCGATCGCACGCGGTCACGCCGCGCCGTGACATCTGCCTTCGCGAGAACGCGTCGCAACTGCCCCCGCCCCGCCCCTGCTCCGCCATCCGGAACCGGTTTCCTCCGACTCGCGGAGCAGGATCGGGGGGAACCCTCCGCGACGAGGGCAAGTCATGGGCATGCAGAACGCGCGGGCTCCGTACGTCTTCCTGACGGGCAAGGGTCGCTCCGGGACGACCTGGCTCGCGAACATCCTCGCGACCCACGACCGCTGCATCTACAAGCACGAGCCGTTCCTCGACTACAAGCCGACGCCCTTCCGGGAGTTCCTCGCAGAGCTCCCGACTGGAGAAACGACCGCGCTGCGACGCCTCTTCGAGCGCGCCTGCCGCGGCTGCCACGCGAGCATCGACGAGCCCCTGCCGCAGCAGGCCGGCATGCGGCGGCTCCCGCCCCGGCCGCTCGCGTTGCTGCGCCGGGCGGCGATCCGGATCCCCGCGCTCGATCCGGTCTACGGATTCCTGGGGCGGCCGCGAATCGGTGCAGACGGCGAGGTCCTGATCAAGGACGTGAACTTCCCGAACGAGCTGCTCGGGCGCCTCTGCGAAGTCATCGAGCCGCAATTCGTCGCCGTCGTCCGAAATCCCTTCGCGAACGTCGCCTCGCTGCTGAAGGGTCGGGACTCCGGCGCCTTCTGGCGGCCGCCGAGCCCGGACGGCGCGGAACGCGTCCTCGAGCTGCTCGAGCGGCCGGAGCTCTCGCACCTGCGGCGCTTTCGCGGCGAGGTCCGGCGTCTGCCCGTCACGGCCTTCGAAGCGCTGCGCTGGCGGATCCAGGCCGAGCCCCTCGCCGACTTCGCGACCCGCCATCCGAACGCGAAGCTGATCGTCTACGAGCGCTTCTGCGAAGATCCCTTCGCGGGCTCCGAAGATCTCTTCGATTTCGTGGGCTGGCCGATGCTGCAGCCGACACGCGACTTCATCGAGGCTTCGACCCAGGGCCCCAAGGCCGGGCTCGACGTCCGCCGAAGCTTCTACAGCGTCTTCCGCAATTCGAGCGAAAGCCTGAACAAATGGAAGTCCGACCTGACCCTCGAGCAGCAGCAGGCGATCGCCGAGGTGGTCAAGGACTCCCCGCTCCTCGACCTCTGGCCCGACCTCCCGCTCCCGCGCTGAACACGATCCCGAACCCCATTCCATCCCGAAAAAGAGTGGGATGCGATCATCGATCCGCGAAAGCGCGTCGAGTGCCCCGGCGAAGCGGTTCGGGGTGAGATGTAATGGACGCGCGCGCAGCACGGCGATGGACGCGCCGGCGATCCAGAACGCGCGCGTCCGAGCCACGAGCCCCGAGCCGCTTCGCCGGGGCACCTGGCACGGCTCCCGTCGTCGGTCGCGCCCCGCTACCGCTCTTTGAGAAACTTCCAGAGCCCGAGGTCCCGCCAGCTGCCCGCGCTGTACGCATCCTTGAACGGTGCCCAGCGCGAAGGCGTCGCCGCCTTCGGGAGATCACCCATCACGGTGACCCGCTGGATGACGCGCTCGCCCTCGAAATCGTCGAGGACGTGGTGCTGGGTACAGCGATTGTCCCAGAACGCGATCGTGCCCTCGCTCCAGCGATAGCGGACCGAGAAGCGCGGACTCGCGACCCAGTGGCGCAGATGCGCGAGCAGCATGTCGCTTTCGTCCTGGGAGAGCTCGACGATGCGGCGGGTGAAGTGCTCGTTCACGAACAGCGAGCGGCGCCCCGTCTCGGGATGGACGCGTACGACGGGATGGATGGCCTTGCGCTCGGGATGGCCATGGGGGCTCGCATCGTGGAGCGCCGTGAGCCCCTCGCAGAAGGCCTGCATCGGCGGCGAGAGCGCTTCGAAGGCCTTGTACATGTTGGCCCACAGCGTGTCCCCGCCGACCTCGGGGCATTCGCGCATCTGCAGGATCGCGAGCTGGGAAGGGCTCGCCTGACAGGTCAAGTCGCTATGCCATTCGTCGGCGACGGCGCCGGCGCCATCGACCGCCTTCAGCTCGAAGAACTCGGGGCGCTCGGCGTCGAGGCCGAGATTCGGATGGGATTCGAGCGCGCCGAAGAGGCGACCGAAGGCGACGTGGGCGTCGGGCGAGAGATGTTGGTCGGGGAAGAAGAGCACGAGGTGCTCGAGCAGCAGGGCCTTCAGGCGGTCGGCGTCGCCCGGGCCGGCCTCGGCGAGGGAGAGGCCCCGGACCTCGGCGCCGAGAGAGCCCGAGAGTCGCCGAACGTCGAGCGTCTGCGCTGCCTGTCGCATGGAGCCTCCGCGGGCGCTCGCCGGGGCTTCCCGACGCGCTCGGCACGACGTGCCGATTCCGGCCCGAGCCCCAGCATGGCGCGCCGGAGCGCGACCGACCAGCCTCGGGGCTCCGGCCGCTCGCCCCCGGTTCGGGGCATGCGGCCGGGCCCGGAGGCCGGCAGGCCGAGGGCGATCAGCCGAGAATGCCGCTCGCGCGCAGCTTCTCGATCTCCGCGGCGCTCTTGCCGAGCACGCGCGAGAGGACCTCGTCCGTATGCTGGCCGAGCTCCGGCGCCATCGTCGGACAGGGCGGCCGCTCGCCGTTCACGAAAACCGGCAGCGGCAGCTGCTCGGCCCCGAGCTCGTCCGCGGGGAAGAAGCCAATCCGGGCCTTGAACTGGGGATCGTCGGCGAGCGTCGCCTGGGTATTGCACGGCGCGATCGTCGTGTTCTTTTCGTTCGCAAACGCGAGCCAGTCCGCCACCGTGCGCGTCTTGAAGATGTCGCGCAGGATCGCCTGCAGCTCGAGGTTGTTGCGCGCGTGGTCCGCGTACTTCGAGCCCGGCCATTTCTCGAACAGATCCTGCCGCC
>CAZFKD010000386.1:0-900 GCA_964519695.1 uncultured Spirochaetaceae bacterium | reverse complement strand
GAGGTCCATGCGGCCGAGCGCCTCGCAGAAGTTCTTCCAGAACGCCTGCTCGCTCGCCATGAACAGGATGTGGCCGTCCTTCGCCTCGTAGATCTGGTAGCGGACGCCGCCCCACATCCCGCCGAGCCCCGGCGGTCGGCGCTCGTAGTTGTCCGACGGATTGCCCGTCACTTCGGACTCGGGCCGCAGGTACGCCCGCTCCGTCTCGATCCGGTACCAGTCCATGTAGGCCGAGGCATCCGACTGGGCGAGCTCCATCTCGCAGCCCTCGCCCGTCTCGCGCGCCTTGATGACGCCCGCGAGCACGGCGATCGCGCCCACCATCGGGCCGACGTTGATGCCGACGTTGGGCAGCATCGGCGGGATCCGCTTGAAGCCCTGATCGTCTTCCATCGGCTGCACGATGCCCGACCACGTGTCGTAGGCGATGCCGTGACTCGGCAGATCCTTGTAGGGCCCCGTCGCGCCGTAGCCCGAGATCGAGCAGAAGACGATCTTCGGGTTGATCTTCTTGAGATCCGAAAAACCGAGGCCGAGCTTCGCGAGCGCCCCCGGCCGCATCGCCTCGACGACGACGTCGGCCGTCGCGACGAGGTCCTTGTAGAGCGCGATGCCTTCGGGCGACTTCAGGTTGAGGCAGATGCCCTTCTTGCCGCGATGCGTATGCAGATGCAGCAGCGAGACGCCCTTGACGATCGGCCAGGTCATCTGGCGGACGTAGTCGCCCGACGGCGGCTCGACCTTGATGACGTCGGCGCCGAGGTCGGCGAGGAAGGTCGCGACGAAGCCGGGGCCGAGGAGGCTCGATTCGATCACGCGAACGCCGGAGAGGAGGCCTGCGTTTTTGCTCATGCTGTCGTGTTCTCTCTGTTCTGCAAGCGGTTCTGCAGGCTGTGCTGC
>CAZFKD010000385.1:0-4742 GCA_964519695.1 uncultured Spirochaetaceae bacterium | reverse complement strand
CCGGATGATGGATCAGCAGGATGCGGAAGAGGCCGCGCCGCCCGAGCAGGTCGAGCAGGCCCTCGAGGCGCGCGAGCTGCGCCGGTCCGAGCTCGCCGCCGGCCTTGAAGATCGGCGTCGGGAGGACGGAGCAGAGGCCGATGACGGCGATCCGATCGAACAGCCGCAGCGTCGGATAGTCCGCGTGGCGCGGGGCCGCCGCCGGCGCCGACCGCGCAGGAAGGGCGCCCAGCGATCCCAGCCGAGCGAAGCCGCGACCGGGACATAACAATCATGGTTGCCCGGAACCAGGAAGACGCGATCGGGCGGGCCGAGGCGCTCCAGCTGCGCGCGGGCGACCTCGAACTCGGCGGGGAGCGAGACGTGGGTGAGATCGCCCGTGACGAAGATGCGATCGACCGCCTGGGCCTGCACGTCGCGAAAGGCGGCGGCGAGCACGTCGGGGCTGTGGTGGTGCCGGCGCCGGAGCGCCCAGGACGCGAAGCCCGAGAGGCGCTTGCCACGAAACCGGTCCGGGCCGCCGCCGGCGAGCGTCGTGGCATGCCAGTCCGAGAGATGAGCGAATCGAAAGAGCCCGCTCACGCCTTCCCCTTCCCCGCAGCCCCGCGCTTCCCGCGCCCCGGCGCCCCGCGCTTCCCGCGCCCCGGCGCCCCGCATTGGGGAACCCGGGCGGCTCGGCGTGCCTCAGATCGGGTCCCTGGATTGGGCCGACAATCCGGCATGCGCCGGCGCGGCTGTGATAGCTTCGATCGACAGCGATCGAAAGCGGGTCCACAAAGCGAAGGCCATAGGCGCCTGGATCGAGCGCGCAGTCGGGCTCCGAACAGGACTGAAAAAAGGAGGGATCCGAACTTGAGCAAGCCGTCCGGCCGCAGCCACTGCGGTCCAGGTTCGTCCACGCCTTCCCCCGGCGTCGCCTTCCGCGATCCATTCGATCCCCCTTCCTTCTTCCAGCGCTCGCTCGCCATGCCCTGGGCGCGGCGTACGCGGTCGATCATCGCTTTCGCCGCGCTGCTCGCCGCGTGTCTGCTTCCCGCCGGCTCGCACGCGCAGCCGGCGGAGCCCGAGGCCACGCCCGGGTCCGCTGGGAGCCGCGCGCAGTCGACCCTGTCGCCGGCGCCGCTCGACCCGAAGGCGCGCATGCTCGCGGGCGACAGCGCCAGCGAATACTGGACGCTCTACATCGAACTCGACAGCGGCCACCGCATCACCCAGCGCTTCCTGATCACGAACGCCGGCCCCGGCGATCACAACGCCGTCGCCGTCGGCCACCTGATGGAGAACGGACGCCCGCCCTACCGCT
Organism: uncultured Spirochaetaceae bacterium; assembly: GCA_964519695.1. Taxonomy (GTDB): domain Bacteria; phylum Myxococcota_A; class UBA9160; order UBA9160; family UBA4427; genus UBA4427. The sequence continues at coordinate 3,439 of CAZFKD010000385.1, read as the reverse complement.
ACGTGAATGGCCGGAGGCGCGACGCCTGGACGCTCACGCCCGACCGGCTCTTCCTCGACATCGCCGCGAGCCACCTCGACCTGCACCGGCCACGCGGCGCCCTCAAGATCACGAAGGACGACATCGAGATCCGGCTCGACTTCGACCTCTCGGACGAAGCGATCTCGGGCAAGGTCCCGGCAGCCCAGCTCCCGCGCCGCTACGAGGTCGAGGTGCTCGCCGTCGCGGCTGTGACCCAGGGCACGATCAAGGCCCCCTGGATGGCAGCGCCGCTCCCGGTGAAGGGCCATACCTGGCTGATCCATAGCTGGACCCCCGACGACGAGGCCGGCCTGATCGACCGCCGCGTCGACGTCTTCGGCCGCGCGGGCGGGACGGCCTTCTATGCGCTGCAGCTCCGGGGCCGCGGCGGCTTCGCGGGAGCCTGGCAGATCCTGTCGCGGCCCGCGTCTGCGGCCGGCGAGCGGGCGAGCGGCGCTCCCGTCGTCTTCCCGGCCCACTGGCAGGACGGGGCCACTCTCCTCCCGGGAAACTCGGCGGGCGGATACCCGGTTCCCGACCGGTTCTCGCTGGCAGGAAAGCTCGAATCGGGTGAAATCCACCTCAGCAACGAATGGCTGCGCTTCGATCCGCTCGAGGTGATCCCTCAGCCCTTCCGCTGGTTCATCCGAAGATCCACGCAGCCCCAGGAGGTCTGGGCGGACAGTCGGATCGCAGTTAGCATCGGCCGCGCGCTGGAAGACCCGTTCCTCCCCCCGACCGGCGATGCGCTGCGCGTTTCCAACTCACAACGGGAGATCGAAGACGAGACGACGGACAGCAACGTGAAGGGTGTGGCATCCATCACGTTCATGAATCCGATCGACCGCCGTTAAGTCCAAGCGAGCTCTGCCCGGCCTGTCGGGCGAGCGGCCAGAGGACCGGTCGAGTCCCGTGCTTCCCTCACGTCCGGGGACCCATTTGAGAATCGGTGTCGTCAACAACCTGCGCGCTGGCAAGAGCCAGGAGCAGGTCGGTCGCATGCTCGGCTTCCTGCGAAGCCATCCGGATGTCCTCCACGTCGAAACGGAAAACGCCGGCGTCATGCCGGAGGCGCTCGCCGAGCTGGCCGCCCGGGAAGTCGACCTCCTGGTCGTGAACGGCGGCGACGGGACCCTCCAGTACGTGCTGACGGAGATCCTCGCCAGCAACGCCTTCGGCGATCGCGTCCCGCTGATCGCTCCGCTGCGCGCGGGTCGAACCAATATGAGCGCCATGGATCTCGGGGCGGACCGGAGCGCTCTCCGCGGCCTGGCCGCGATGATCGCCTCCGCCCGCGAGGGCCGGATCGCCGAGCGGGTCGAGCCGCGGCGTGTCCTGCGCGTCGCCTATGGCTACGGCTTCGAGCGTCAGGTCCAGTACGGCATGTTCTTCGGCGCCGGGCTGATCAAGCGCGCCATCGAGCTGAACCATCGCCTTTTCGATCAGGACGGCCAGCGCAGCGTCGTCGAGGGCGTCCCCGGCGCGACGCTGGTGACGGCCGGCCTGCTCGGTCGCGTGATCACCGGCGACCGCTCGGGCATCCTGACGCCCGACAAGGTCCAGATCCAGCTCGACGGCGAAGAGCTTCATCAGGGCGAATACCATCTCGTGATCGCCTCGACCCTCTCGCGCCTGTTCGCGCGCATGCGCCCGTTCTGGGGCAAGGGCCCGGGCGGCGTCCGCTTCACCGCGGTCGCGGCTCCCTGCGAGCGATTCGGCAAGGCGGCGATCGGCATGCTCCGCGGCCGTCCCTCCGACTGGGTCACGGAAGAGAATGGCTATACCAGCCGCAACGTCGACCACGCCGAGCTCCGCATGAGCTGCGGCTTCACCGTCGACGGCGAGCTCTGGCAGCCCGACCCCGACCACAGCGTTGCGCTCTCGGCCGAGCGGGTCGTCCACTTCGTCCGGGCGTGACGCGCGGGCTCGACGAACTCCAGGCGATCGTTGCCGGTGAGCTCGCCATCGGTGTCCTGCCGGGCGTCGACGCCCTCGCCGGCGAGCTCGCGCGCCGACACGGCGAAGCGGTCCTCGGCGTGCTCTTCTACGGCTCCTGCTTGCGGCAGACGACCGACGAGGGCGTGCTCGACTACTGGCTCGTGGTCGACGACTACGGCCGCGCCCATCGGCGCGTCCTGCATGCGCTCGCGAATCGGATCGCCCCGCCCAGTGTCTACTACCTCGAGTGGCCCTACGAAGGCCGGACGCTCCGTACGAAATACGGCGTGATCGACCGCCGCGATTTCGAGCGGGGCTGCTCCCTGCGCGCGCGCCATCCCTACGTCTTCGCCCGCTTCGCCCAGCCGGCGCGCCTGCTCGCCTGCGGCGACGAAGAAGCGCGGCGTTATTTCAGCGATTGCCTCGCGAACGCGATCGTCGCGATGGTGTATCGCCTGCTCTTCCTGCTGCCGCGCCGCGGCGGTTGGCTCCGCTTCTCCCTCGCCGCGTTCTGGAACGAAGCCTTCCGCCGCAGCTACGACAGCGAGCGCCGCCCCGAGGCCGACGAGACGATCCGTGGGCTCTACCTCTCGAATGCCGAGCGCTACGACGAGGTCGGGGCCGGGGCGATCCGCTGGCTCGCGAACGAGGGGCGGCTCGGCGAAGTCGTCGAGCATCCGCGCTCCTTCGCGGTCCCGATGGCGACGGGCGCCATCGTCGCGGGCCGCCTGCGCTGGCAGGCGATGCGGCTGCTCGGCCGGAGCGTCGGTCTCGTCCGCCTCTTCAAGACGGCCTTCACATTCGGCGATTGGGTACCGTACGTGCTCTGGAAGCTCGAGCGCCATACCGGCCGGAAGCTCGAGCTCACGGAGCGGCAGCGCCGGCATCCCTTCGTCTTCGCCTGGCCGATCATCCTGCGCCAGATCGCGCGGCGGAACCTGCGTTAGGAGCGGGAGTGGCCGATCGACCGAGTGTCCTCATCACCGGGGCTTCCTCCGGCCTCGGCGCCGCGATGGCGAGCCGCATGGCCGGGCTCGGCTGGCGCGTCTTCGGCACGAGCCGGAAGCCGCGGTCCGAGCAGGCCGCAGCGGTCGATAGCACGGGCTCGGAGGCCGCGATCGAGTGGATCGCGATGGACGTTTGCGACGACCCATCCGTCGACGCCGGGCTCGCCGAGGTCTTCGCGCGCTGCGCCCGCCTCGACGCCCTCGTCTGCAATGCCGGCTTCGGGATCTACGGCTCGGTCGAGGAGACCTCGCTCGAGCGGGCTCGGGCGCAGTTCGAGACCAACGTCTTCGGTGTGCTGCGCGTCGCGCGGCCGGTGATCGCGCGGATGCGGAGCGCGGGCGTGGGCCGGCTCCTCTTCGTCGGCTCGCTCTCGGGCCGCGCGCCGATCCCCTTTCAGGCGCATTATTCGGCGAGCAAGGCCGCGATCGAGGCGCTGGCCTTCTCCCTCGCCAACGAGGTCGTTCCCTTCGGC
>CAZFKD010000384.1:1277-4757 GCA_964519695.1 uncultured Spirochaetaceae bacterium | reverse complement strand
TGCAGACAGCGGCGCTTCAGCGCGTCGCTCATCTCGCGGGCGTCGTTCGACGTCAGGAAGACGAGCGGCTGGCTGCGCGCGACGATCGTCCCGATCTCCGGGATCGTGATCTGGAAATCCGAGAGCACCTCGAGCAGGAACGCCTCGAACTCGGGATCCGACTTGTCGACCTCGTCGACGAGCAGCAGGACCGGCTTTTCCGCCGTGATCGCCTGCATGAGCGGGCGCGGCACGATGAAGCGGCTCGAGAAGAAGACCGAATCCTGGGCGCCGACCCGCTCGGCGGCCTCGGCGAGGGTCTGCGCCCCGGCGAGCGTCTCGGCGACCTTGTCCTTCAGGATCTGCGTATAGAGCAGCTGCTTCGAGTACTCCCACTCGTAGAGTGCCTTGGCCTCGTCGAGCCCCTCGTAGCACTGCAGGCGGATCATGCTCCGGCCGAGCGCCTTCGAGACGACCTTCGCGAGCTCCGTCTTGCCGACCCCGGCCGGCCCCTCGATCAGGACGGGCTTGCTCAGCTGCTGCGCCAGGAACACGACCGTCGCGATCTTCTTGTCGCAGATGTAGTCCTGGTCGCCCAGCTGCTCGATGACGTCTTGCACGGACTTGAACATGGATTCCTCTCGTTCGGCTGGGCTCGGTCCGGATTGATCGGTCGCTCGCGACGCCCGTACCGGACGCGGAACGCGCGTTCCCCTTCAGGACATCAGATGCAGGACGTGGCCGAGCTTTTCCTTCTTGGTGCGCAGGTAGTTCAGATTGTTCGCGTTCGGCTGGATCTCGAGCGGGACGCGCTCGACGATCTCGACGCCATAGCCGCTGATGCCCGCCCGCTTACCGGGGTTGTTCGTGAGGATCCGGATCTGGGTCACCCCGAGATCCGCGAGGATCTGGGCGCCGACGCCGTAGTCGCGCAAATCTGCACCGAACCCCAAGCGATAGTTGGCCTCGACCGTATCGAGCCCCTCGCGATCCTGCAGCTCGTAGGCCTTGATCTTGTTCTTGAGGCCGATGCCGCGCCCTTCCTGGCGCATGTAGAGGACGATGCCCGAGCCCTCTTCCGCGATCATGCGCATGGCGGCTTCGAGCTGCTCGCCGCAGTCGCAGCGCAGCGAGCCGAAGGCGTCGCCCGTCAGGCATTCGCTATGGACGCGGATCAGGATCGGCGATTCGGGATCGATCTCGCCGAAGACGAGCGCCATGTGGTCGACGTGGTCGATGTCGTTCTCGAAGACGATCGCCTGGAACTCGCCGAAGACGGTCGGGAGCTTCGCCGTCGCGGCGCGGTGGACGAGACGCTCGTTGCGAAGGCGGTAGGAGACGAGGTCCTTGATCGTCACGATCTTGAGCGCGTGCTCGCGAGCGAACTCGATCAGGTCCGGCAGACGGGCCATCGTGCCGTCGTCGTTCATGATCTCGCAGATGACGCCGGCCGGGCGGCAGCCGGCCAGGCGTGCGAGGTCCACGGAGCCTTCGGTCTGGCCCACGCGCCGGAGCACGCCGCCCTTGCGGGCGCGCAGGGGGAAGATGTGGCCGGGCCGGACGATGTCCGTCGGCTTCGCGTCTTCGCAGACGGCGACCTGGATCGTGCGGGCGCGATCGGCGGCGGAGATGCCGGTCGTGACGCCTTCACGCGCCTCGATCGAGACGGTGAACGCGGTCCCGAACGGCGTTGTGTTCTCGTAGTCGGGCACCATCATCCCGAGATGCAGCCGCTCGAGCTGCTCCTCCTCGAGCGGGAGACAGATCAGGCCCCGTCCGAATTTCGCCATGAAGTTGATGGCTTCGGGCGTGACCTTGTCGGCTGCCATGCAGAGGTCGCCCTCGTTCTCGCGATCCTCGTCGTCGACGAGGATCACCATCTTGCCGGCGGCGATGTCGGCGATCGCTTCGGAGATGGTCGAGAGACCGGGGGCCGGAACCGACTCGTGAATCGGCCGCGGGGGACGGGACTTCGAAGAGGAGCTGGCGTGGGGCATGCGCGGGAATCGACCTTCCGTACGGACCACGGGCGGGGTTCCGGCGGACGCGTTCGGGACGAACTACCCGGGGGTGGCAAGGCGCACGATAAGATGCGGGCCTGGGGGTGTCAATCACGCGGCGCAGCGGGCGCCCGGACGCCGAGTCGGAACCCGCGCGCGGCGCCACTCGAGCGGACCGTCGTCCGCGCCGTCTGCGCGCCGCCGGGTCTCGGCCCGCGCACCGACGCCCGGGATCAGGGCCCCTGGCGGAAGTTGCGCAGGATGCCCTTCAGGAAGTCCTCTTCCGAGAGGCTGAACTTCGCCGAGAAATCGTGCCGCTCCTCGAGCCCGCGGTAGAGCACGCGCATCAGCTCGCGGAAGGTCTCGAGGATGCCCTCGCCGCGGGTCGCGACGGCCGGAAAGGTCGGCGTCTTGCCCCACTGTTCCTTGATCTCGGAGAGCGCCTTCACGTCGGGCATGTCGCGCTTGTTGAACTGGACGACCTTCGGGAGCTTCTCGAAATCGATGCCGTGGGCCTTGAGATTGGCCTCCATGTCGCGCCAGGAGTAGGCGTTGGCGCTGGCGGCCGAGCGCTGGGAATCGGCGATGAAGGCGATCGCGTCGGCTCCGGCGAGCACGACCTTGCGGGTCGATTTGTGCATGACCTGCCCGGGGACGGTGAAGAGCTTCATCTTGATCGAGAAGCCGCCGGCGGTGTTGAACTCGACGGGCAGGAAGTCGAAGTAGAGGGTCCGGTCGTCCTTCGTGTCGAGGGTCAGCATGTGGCTGCGGCGGGCCGGATCCATCATCTCGTGGAGCTTTTGGAGGTTGCTCGTCTTGCCCGAGAGAGCCGGGCCGTAATAGACCACCTTCAAGGTGATCTCCTTGCTCCCCATGTTGATCTGGACCATCGGTCGGGACTCCACGCGCAGGCTCGGCTGCGGATACGATGCGACTTCGCGCACGCGCATGCGCACACGGCGCTCCGCTATCGGCCGGTGATGGCGATCTCATGATGCAATCCCCGCGCTCCGGACGAAGCGCGGAATCAGGTCGCGGCACCTTCGAAGAAGCGGACGAGCAGGGCGCGCGCAGCGGCGGTCGGCGTGCGGCTCTGGTCGGCGACTGCCGTTTCTTCCCGGGCGATCGCTTCCGCCATGCCCGGTCGCTCCCGGAACGCACGCGCGAGACCTTCGTCGACGAGCTTCCAGAGCCACGAGCGCGCCTGGTCGCGGCGGCGGGCCGCCAGCTGTCCGGTGCGCTCGAGGAGCGTCCGGTGTTCGAGGATTGCCGCCCAGACCTCGGCGATGCCCCGGCCTTCGAGCGCACTCGCGACCAGGGCGCGCGGCTGCCAGCCCTCGGTGCCGTGGCGGAGCAGCGAGAGGGCGCCAGCGTATTCGTGGCGCGTCCGCTCGGCGATCGCGGCAGTCGGGCCGTCGGATTTGTTCACGACGAGCGCGTCGGCGAGCTCGACGACGCCCTTCTTGATGCCCTGGAGTTCGTCGCCGCCGGCCGGCAGCAG
>CAZFKD010000384.1:0-1267 GCA_964519695.1 uncultured Spirochaetaceae bacterium | reverse complement strand
CCGACGGTCTCGATCAGCACGACGTCGAAGCCCGCGGCCTCGCAGAGCAGCATGACCTCGCGCGTGCGATGGGCGACGCCGCCGAGCGATCCGCCCGACGGAGAGGGCCGGATGTAGGCCTCGGGGCGGATGGAGAGCCGCTCCATGCGGGTCTTGTCGCCGAGGATGCTGCCGCCGGTCACGGGACTCGACGGATCGACGGCGAGCACGGCGACCCGCTTGCCCTGCTCGACCAGCATCACCCCGAGCGCCTCGACGAAGGTGCTCTTGCCGACGCCGGGCGGTCCCGTGATGCCGACGCGGATCGCGCGTCCGCTCTCGGCGACGAGGGCGTCGAGGATCGCCTGGCCGAGATCGCGGTCGGCGTCGCGCGTACTCTCGATACGCGTGATCGTGCGCGCGATCGCGCGGCGGTCGCCCGCGCGGATCGCACGGACGGCCGCTTCCACATCGGAGGCCGCCGGCGATTGCGGAGGCGAAGTCGCCAAGCGCTAGGCCGCCGCCGCCCGCGCCCGCAGGACCTCGAGGACCTCGGCCGCCGCGACGGGGACCGGCGTCCCCGGTCCGAAGATCGCCGCGACCCCCTCCTTGCGCAGGAAGTCGTAGTCCTGCGGCGGGATGACGCCGCCGACGATCACCGCGATGTCCGGAGCCCCGGCGTCGCGCAGCGCCTTCACGAGCTCGGGCACCAGCGTCTTGTGCCCCGCCGCCTGGCTCGACACGCCGACTGCGTGGACGTCGTTGTCGATCGCCTGCTGCGCGGCCTCGGCCGGCGTCTGGAAGAGCGGGCCGACGTCGATGTCGAAGCCGAGGTCGGCGAACGACGTCGCGATCACCTTCATGCCGCGATCGTGGCCGTCCTGTCCGAGCTTGACGACCAGCATGCGCGGCCGCCGCCCCTGCTCCCGCCCGAACGCCTCGACCGCGCGGCTCACGCGAGCGAAGGCCTCTTCGTCCCTGTACATCGCTCGATAGACCCCCGATACCGACTGCACCTCGGCGCGATGACGACCGTACGCCTTCTCCATCGCGTCGGAGATCTCGCCCACCGTCGCCCGCACGCGCGCCGCCGCGACCGCCACCTCGAGCAGATTGCCCTGCCCGCTCTTCGCGAGCTCCGTGAGTTGCGCGAGCGCCTTCTCGACGGCCGCCGCGTCGCGGGTCTCGCGGATCTGCGCGAGCCGGCGGATCTGCGACTCGCGCACGGCGGCGTTGTCGATGTCGCGAACCTCGATCTGGCCCTCCTTCGCGAGGCGGTACTTGTTGA
>CAZFKD010000383.1:0-4761 GCA_964519695.1 uncultured Spirochaetaceae bacterium | reverse complement strand
GACGCGGCGGCCTCGTCTTCGGCGTCGACATCTCCGAGCCGATGCTCGCCCTCGCGAAGCAGCGCGCGGCCGCGCTCTCCGGCGTGGCCTTCCGCCGCGCCGATGCCGCAGTCCAGCCCTTCACGCCCGACCACACGCTCGTCTTCTCGCGCTTCGGCGTCATGTTCTTCGCGCAGCCCGCTGCGGCCTTCCGCAATCTGCGGACCGGCCTCGCCCCGGGCGGCCGGCTCTGCTTCGTCTGCTGGCAGGCCGCGCCCGAGAATGCCTGGATGTCGACGGCGGGCCAGGCGGTGACGCCCTTCCTCCCGAAGCCGGACGCGCCGCCCGATCCGCGCGCGCCCGGCCCCTTCGCCTTCGCCGACCGCGCCTATCTCCATTCGGTCCTGGCGCAGGCGGGCTTCGAAGCGATCGAGATCGAAGACCTGCGCACGAAGCTCCACGTCGGCGACGACCTCGATCAGGCGATGGCGTTCCAGGCCGACGTCGGCCCCGTCGCGCGGGCGCTCGCCGAGCTCGAAGGCGAGACCCGTGAGCGGGCGCTCGCCGCGGCGCGGGCGGCCCTCGCGCCCCACGTGACACCCAGGGGCGTCGATCTCGGCGCCGCTTGCTGGCTCGTGACGGCGCGCTCCGCAAAGCCGGCGGCGGAGAGCTGAGCGGATCCGTACGGGGCGGGACGGGGCGCGGCCGTGCCCTGCCGCCTTCGCTCGAAGCGATCGCTCCACGAGGAGGACGAATGCAAAAGCAGGCTCTCGTCCTCGCCGGCGGCGGTGCACGCGCCGCCTATCAGGTCGGCTGCCTGCGCGCGATCGCCCGGCGCGTCCCGGACTACCGCCCGGAGATCCTGACGGGCGTCTCGGCCGGGGCGATCAACGCGGCCCATCTCGCGAGCTTCCGCGGCGTCTTCTCCGACTCGGTCGAGGCCCTCTGCCGGCTCTGGCTCGCGCTCGATACGGAGAAGGTCTTCCGGACGGAGCTGCGCGACCTGCTGCGCAACATGATGACGACGGTTGCCCCGCTCGTGACGGGCGGGCGGCTCGGGCGGCGGCAGATCCACGGGATGGTGGACACCCAGCCGCTGCGCCTCTTTCTCGAGTCGGCGCTGCCGCTCGAGGAGGGCGGCCTGCGCGGGGTGCGCGAGAACCTCGCCGACGGGCTGCTCGATTCGCTCGCGATCGTCACGACCAACTACGAGACCGGCCGCTCGACCGCCTGGGTCGAGTCGGCGACGCGGCGCGATCTCGGCCGGGGCCAGCTGCGCGTCGAGGTCGGCCGCATCGGGCTCGAGCACGTCATGGCGTCGTCGGCGCTCCCGCTCTTCTTCCCGGCCGTCGCGCTCCGCAAGGCCTGGCATGGCGACGGCGGCATCCGGCTGACCGCGCCGCTCTCGCCCGCGCTCCATCTCGGCGCCTCGCGCATCCTCGCCGTCTCGCCGCGCATGCGCCCCGCGGATCCCGCGACGCTCCCCGAGCTGCCCGCCCTGCCCGCCTATCCCTCGCCGGGCCAGATCGGCGGCGTGCTGATGAACGCCGTCTTCCTCGACTCGCTCGATTTCGACGCGCTCCAGATGAGCCGGATCAACCGCCTGCTGAGCGCCCTGCCCGAGGCCGAGCGTGCGAGCGCCGGGCTGCGGCCAGTGGAGGTCATGGTCCTGCGGCCGAGCCGCGACCTCGGCGCGCTCGCGCGCAAGAACGAGTTCCGCCTGCCGCGCGCCTTCCGCTTCTTCGAGAAGGGCCTGACCGGCCCCCACGCCAAGAGCTCGGACGTGCTCAGCATGATCATCTTCGAGCCCGAATACCTGCGCGAGCTCGTCGAGCTCGGCGAAGCCGATACCCTCGCCCGCGGCGACGAGATCGAGGCCTTCCTGAGCGGCGGCGCCTGCGCGGTTCCGGTCTGGTAGGCGGCGGACCTCCGCGCGGCTCGGGTTTGCGCGACGCTCGCTCGCGTCGTCCGATCGCGAACGAGGTTCCGCGTCCGCTCCTTACCGCGGCGCCTTGCCGGTCACCGAAATTCGACGACCCGCTGGCCTTGATCGAGAGCCATGACGAGGGCAGGCAAAGCGCGCTCGAAAGCAGCGAGCAGAACCTGCTTGCGACAGTTGCCGAGTCGCACCCACACGAACGTGCCTGTGGCTCCGGGCCGGTTGGCCAGATGGAGGAAGTCTTCGTCCTTGCTGACCAGGACGCGGCTCTGGGAGGCCGCTCGATGCCAGATGTACGAATCGTCGGCCTCTTCCATTTGCAGGTCGAGGACGTGCTGGGCGTCATGTCCGCGTGAACTGAGGAAGCGAGCGAGGGCGACGGGAAGTTGGTTGTCCACCAGGAACTTCACGATGCTTGGAGCACCACATGGTCGGTCTGGCGGGCTGCGTACTCAATGGCGGCCAGGACGTCGTCGCGCTCCAGAAAGGGATAGTCCTCGAGGATCTCCTCGAAGCTTGCCCCAGAGCTGAGCAACTCCAGCACATCGGTCACGCGGATGCGTTTGCCGCGAATGCATGGGCGACCGCCGCATTGGCCGGGCTCGATGGTGATGCGCTGCAGAAGTTCGGATTTCATGCTTTCAGCAACGTGCCACAAGCGTCCGGTGCAAACAAGCGTCGTAGTGATCGCGCGTGACTCGCCCGCAGGCCTGGACGGCGGAGACCATCGGGAAACGAACCGGAGAGGGGACGGCGAGACGCTCGTTGGCCCTCCTTCGTCGTCTGGGCTGCCGCAGCCGGATGCGATGGATCGCCACTCTCACGGATTTCCAGCGTGGCACGCCGGATCCTCGCGTATCTGGCACTCCCGCCTCGGGCTCCGCCGCTCGCACCTGCGAACCCGATCGAGGCCTTCCTGCGCGGCGGCGCGTGCGCGGTTCCGGCCTGGTAGGCGGCGGTCTTCCAAGCGGCTCGGGTTTGCGCGACGTTCGCTCGCGTCGGCCGATCGAAGGACGGGCGATTGCGAAGCGGCGGGCGGCGAGCAGATCTCGGCCACCGACCGATTTTCGACACCCGCACGCGCCTCGGGGCCACCTCCCTGCCGATCGCCCCGTATCCATTATTCCGGCGCGCGCGCCCAAGCGTCTGCGTCCGGCCCACGAGGTTCCCCCTGAGCACCGATTGGTTCGAGCAGGACGCCACCGGCCAGGCCGCCGCCATCGCCCGCGGCGAGGTCGACCCGCGCGTCCTCGTCGCCGCCGCGCGCGAGCGGCTCGATCCGAAGCTCGGGATCCTCTCGGTTCTCTCGGGCGGAGACGACGCCGAGATCGAGCTCGCGCTCGCGACGGGCGGCCCCTTCCGCGGCGTGCCCTTCCTCATGAAGGACGTCGGCGCCCGCCAGGCCGGCCGCCCCTACTACGCCGGCAACCGCGCCCTGCGCGAAGCCGACCACCGCGCCGACGCCGATACGCCCCTCGGCGCCCGCTTCCGCGCGCTCGGCCTCGTGACGCTGGGCAACTCGCGCTCCCCCGAGTTCGGCCTGCAATCGAATACCTGGCCCCTCGACCAGGGCCCGACCCGCAATCCCTGGGATACGAGCCGCGCCGCGGGCGGCTCCTCGGGCGGCGCCTGCGCGGCCGTCGCGGCCGGCCTCGTTCCGGTCGCCCATGCGAGCGACGGCGCGGGCTCGATCCGGATCCCGGCGGCGTGGTGCGGCCTCGTCGGCCTCAAGCCCTCGCGCGACCGGATCGACTGGCGCCACCGCGGCAAGCAGCGCCCCGACGTCGAGTTCGTCGTCGCCCGCTCCCTGCGCGACACCGCCCGGTTTCTCGACCTGCTGCGGCCTGCGGCTTGCCGGGCCGCCGACGCGGCGCCGTATGCGCGCGTGCTCAACGCGGCGGCGGCGCGTACCGAATCCGCTCGGTCCCGCGCCGGTGTCGCCACTGGATCGCCGACCAGCCGCCTGCGCATCGCATTCTGGACCCGCTCGCCGGATGGCAGCCCCGTCCATCCCGATTGCCGCCGCGCCGTCGAAGAGACCGCCGCGCGCCTCGAGCGCCTCGGCCATGCCGTCGTCGAAGCCGCGCCCTCCGGTCTCGCCGACCAGGCCGAGTATGCCGACCGCTCGCTCCACGGCGCCGTCCTCGGTCTCCGCGAATACCGCGACTGCCTCGACGACCTCGCCGCCCGGATCGGCCGGCCCGTCGGCCCCGAGGACGTCGAGCCCTTCCTCTGGCAGCTCGCCCATCTCGGGGCCGGCGATCTCGGCGCCGGACAGGTCGGCGCGAACAAGATTGCGCCCGAATCCCTCGCGCGCTCCGCCGAATGGGTCGCCGGCTGGGAGCGCAGGACGCTCGCCTGGTTCGACGCTTTTGACGTCCTGATCACGCCGACCGTCGGCTGCCCGGCCCCCTTCCTCGACGACCTCGACCCCCGCGTGCACGAGCCCCTCGACCTGCTCGCGAAGATGGTCCCCCACATGGCGTTCACCGAGATCTGGAACGCGACGGGCCAGCCGGCGATCTCGCTGCCGCTCGCGCAGACGGCGGCGGAGGGGCTGCCGATCGGGGTGCAGCTCGTCGGCGCGCCGGGGCGAGAGGATTGGCTCTTCGCACTTGGGGCCGAGCTGATGCCGAGCGGGATCGCGCTCCCGCAGACTCCGCCGACCCACGGCTGAATTCCCAACGCTGCCCTCTGCGAGGGGGCGCCGCTACGAAGTCGACCGCGATGCTGGCGAGGACGCGGCGCCCACCCGACCCGCGGCCCGAAACCGCCTTCAGCCCTGCCGGTCCGTTGCCGATAGCCGAGAGGTCTCCAGGCCACAGCGAGGACTCGAAGCATGA
>CAZFKD010000382.1:0-4770 GCA_964519695.1 uncultured Spirochaetaceae bacterium | reverse complement strand
ATGCCGTAAGGCATGCCCCACTGGGCGCTTCCGAGGGTGAGTCGTCGCGGATCGCGCGCACGCATGCCCTGCCAGGACGAGAGCGAGATTTCTACCACGTGGTCCATCCTCCATCGACCACGAGATCGTGTCCCGTGATGAAGCTCGAAAGGGGCGAGAGCAGGAACGCGACGGGGCCGGCGAGCTCGCGGGCCTCGCCGATGCGGCCGAGGGGCACGCGCCGCGCGAGCTCGGCGACGAAGCCGGCCTCGCGCTGCACGATCGGCGAAGGGAAGGGGCCCGGGCTGACGCAGTTGACGCGGATGCCGTCGGGCGCGTAGTGGCAGGCCGCATAACGCGTGAACTCGATGACGCCGGCCTTGGCGGCGCCGTAGGCCGGCGGATTGTGGAATTGCGGATGGTTGCGATAGGTCTCGGGATTCGGCGAGACGAGGCCGTACATCGAGGCGACGTTGACGATCGCGCCGCCCGCTGCGCGGTCGATCATGCGGGCGGCGACCGCCTCGGTCGCGAGGATCAGATCCGAGAGGGTGCTCTCGACCGTTTCCTCGACGGCCGATCGCTCGAGCGAGCGCAGCAGCGAGCGGCGACCGCCGACGGCGTTGTTGACCCAGCCATGGACGCGGCCCGCTTCCTTCTCGATGCGATCGAGCACGCGGGCGAGATCGGCGTCGAGATGCTGGTCGGCGGGCTCGGCGAGGATCGTGCCGGAGAGGCCGGCGGCGAGGGCGGCGGTCTCTTCGAGGGGCTCGCGCCTCCGTCCGAAGACGACGACGGTCGCGCCGAGCGAGGCGAGTCCGAGGGCGATCGCACGGCCGAGATGGCTGCCGCCGCCGCTGACACCGATTCCCCAGCCGGCCATTTCCCAACCCGGCATCGCTTCGCGGGTGTGGCGCTGAACGTTCATCCTTCCTCCAGCTTCTTTTGCACGATGTGGGCGTTCATCGCGGCGATCTCCGGCATTCCGTCGAGCAGGCGCACCATCGCGGGGTAGTCGATCGTCGCCGCCTCGCTGCCGAACAGGCGGAAGGCGCTGCGCGCCATCGCGAGGTCCTCGTAGGTATCGATCGTCCAGCGCCAGTCGCCGCGCAGCGGCCAGGACTCGGGCAGGGCGACCGATTCGAGGCGGCCGTTCAGGGTCAACCAGCTCGTGACGTGGGTGCGGTGGAAGGGCTGGCTCGCGGGGATCGCCGCGCTCGCGCGGCGCAGGGCATCGGCGCGCACGAGCTCGACGCCATAACCGACCGGTCGCCCGCCGCGCGGGCGGAAGCTCTCGATGCCCTCGGCCCCAGACCCGGTCGCGGTTTCGGCCGTCTTCGCGTCGAGGGCTTCGTCGCGGGCGTCGACGAGGGCGTCGACGAGCGGGGCGTCGACGAAGGGATTGTCGGCGGTCGCGCGGACGAGCCAGTCGGCGCCGGTCTCGTCGGCGACGGCCAGGAAGCGGGAGAGGACGTCGGTCGCATGACCGCGGAAGACGCGCAGGCCGAGCTCGAAGCCCCAGGCCTCGGTGACGTCATCCGCCGGATCGCTCGTCGTCGCCAGCCACCATTCGTCGACCCGCGCCCGGGCGACCCGCGTCGAGAGCAGGGCGAGCAGCGGCCGCCCGCGGAGGGGCGAGAGGATCTTTCCCGGCAGGCGCTCGGAGCGCATACGGGCCTGGATGATGCCGACGGTCTTCGCCACGAAACACCGCTCCCTGCGCCGACGGACAGGTCGGGCGGTCCGCTATCGGCAGAACGGGCGCATCCGCTTCGCAACTTTCTCGCAGCTCGACATATATGATTTATAAATCGGAAAAATCGGCGGGCCGCGTCCTCGAAACCGCAACCGAGGCTTGGGCTCGCGATGTCTCGGACCGCTCGGGTATCGAATCTGATGGATCCATCGTTTAAGCTCGAGCCATGCCGCGACCCAAGCTCGAGGACGCCCGCTCCCGGATCCTCGTCGCCGGACTCGGCCTGTTCGCGACCCATGGCTGCGAGCGGGTCAACAGCAACGCCATCGCCCGGGCCGCCGGCCTCGGGGTCGGCACCTTCTATCTTCACTTTGCGAACAAGTACGCGGTCCTTCGGGCTCTCCAGCTCCGGACCCTCGAAGGACTACGCGAGGCACGGGGGCGGGCGCTGCTGGCTGAGGCCCGTGCCGATCGCGGGATCGACGACGAAGCCTGGGTCCGGGCGCCGATCGCGGCGGCGGTCGGTTTCGCCCGGGATCATCCCGAGGCCTACCGCGTCTGCTTCGGCCGCGAGCGGGCCGCCGTCTCCCATTCCGGGCCCGTCCTCTCGGAGTCCGCGCGCCCGATCGCGCGGGCGCTCCGGAACCGCCAGGCGCGCGGCCAGCTCGACCCCGCGCTCGATCCCGAGCTCGCGGCGCGCGCCTATCTCGCGATGGAGTCGGGATCGCTGCTCTGGTGGCTCGAGGATCCGAAGCGGGCGACCGAGGCCAGCCTCGTCGAGACCCTCGTCCGCCTGCATCCGGCGCGGGCCGCGGGCCGGTCGGAGCGGAGCGGCCCGGCTTGAACCCCGATCGCGGCCCGCCGCCTCTCAGCGGGGATGGGCTGCGCGGCGGTCGTCGAGCGCGCGGAAGCGATCCGCGACGGCCAGCAGCGCCGGGCCGAGCAGGACCTCCGAGACGAAGGCCATGACGATGGTCAGCGTGACGAGCCAGCCGAAGTTCACGAGGTTCCACATCGACGAGAGCGTGAACCCGAAAAAGCCGACCGAGAGGATCACGGACGTCACGAGCATCGCGCGCCCCGTCGTCGAGAGCGTTTCGAGCACCGCCTTCTCGAGCGGGATGCCCCGGCGATGGAGCGTGCGGATGTGGTGCATCGAATGAATCGTGTCGTCGTCGCAGATGCCGAGGGCGATCGCGCCGATCATCAGCGTGAAGGAGTCGAGCGGCAGCCCGAAATAGCCCATCACGCCGAGCGTCAGCAGGATCGGGAAGACGTTCGGGATCATCGCGATCACGCCCCAGCGCGCGCTCCCGAGCAGCAGCATCATCATCGCGCCGATTCCGAGGAACGAGATGATGTAGGAGTTCGCCATGCTGCTGACGACTGCCGCGATCGAGCGGACGAGCACCGCGAAGACGCCCGTCAGCACCGGTTCGCCGAGATCGCCGAGGGCGGCCTGCATGTCCTGCTCGGCGAGGTCGAAGAACTTCCTGTAGTGGACGGAGTCGCGCCACGGCATCCGCACGGCCATTCGCAGCGTCTGATAGTCGCCATCGACGAAGTCCTCGAGATCGTCGCTGCCTGCGCTCTCGAAGAGCAGCAGCGCCTGGGCCACCGCCTCCCGATCGTCCGGCACGACGTACGCCTCGGGCCGATCGTCCCCGAGCGCGCGATGGACCTCCTTCACGATGTCGGCGAGGGACACCGTCTCTCCGGAGACGTAGCCGTCGCGGGGTCGGGTCTTCAGATCCTCGGCGAGGGCGGAGAGGTGCTTCAGTGTGTCGGGATCGCGCCCGTCCTGGCCCTCCGGCCGCTCGAGCACGACCTCGAACGAGACCGATCCGCCGAGCACCGCATCGATCTGGCGCGTCCCCTCCTTGATGGGCGTCCCGTCCGGGAACCAGGTCATCGGATCGTGGGAGAGGCGCAGCTGGAGCGCGAAGAAGAGCGCGACGGCCGACATCAGCGAGGCGACGATGAGAATCGGAACCGGTCGTCGCACCGCATGGCCGCCCAGCGCCGCCATCCAGCGATCCGTCGTCGTCGAGCGGCCCGCCGCGTCGCTCGCCCGCGCCTCGCCCATCGGAACGAGCGCGGCGATCGCGGGCAGCAGCGTCAGGCTCAGGCAGAGGGCGATCAGGATGCCGACGGGCCCGAAGAGCCCGATCGCCGAGACCGGCGCGATGTCCGAGGTCGCGAACGACGCGAGCCCGACCGCGGTCGTCAGGCTCGTCAGCACGATCGGGAATCCCGAATGCCCGAGCGCCTGGACCAGCGCCTCGGTCTGGTCTTCTCCGGCCTGGCGCCGCTGGTAGAAGATCGAGAGGACATGCACCGAATCGCCGACGCAAGCGGCGAGCAGCAGCGAGGGCAGGATCTGGGTCGGCACGTGCATGGGTGTGTCGGTCCAGCCCATCAGGCCGAACGTGGCGCCCACCGTCAGCCCGACGACGACGAGCGGCGCCGCGGCGGCGACGAGCCGCCGGAAAATCAGGAGGAGCAGCCCCCCGATCGAGCCGAGGGCGAGACCGAGGAAGCGCGGCATGTCTCGCGCCATCACCTCGCCGAGGACCTGAAGCAGGATCGGCATTCCCGCCGAATGCAGCACGAAGTCGGGTCCCTGAAACTCGGCGATCACCGCCTCGACGGCGTGGACGACCTCCGCCGTCTCCTCGCCGGACAGGAGCACGGGCTCCGCGGCGTCGGCCTCGCCCGGTCCGGCGTCGTCGAAGCCGGTGAGGTCGCCGGGCGTCGTCGCCGGCGGACGAATAGAGCTGGAGCTCGAGCGTCAACGCCGTCGCAGCGCCGTCCTGCGAGAGCAGCGTGCCCTGGAAGAGCGGATTGTCAAAGGCGCGCGCGCGCAGCCGCGCGAGGTCCGCCGCGTCCTCCGGCCAGGGGTCGAGGAAATCTTGGACGACGAGGACGTCGCCTTCGGCGCGCGTATCGCGCGCGTTGACGAGGCTCGTCACCTCTTCGAGATGGGGGACGCGCGTTTCGAGAGCCTCGTGCAGGGCGCGCAGTCGCTCGAGGAAGCGGGCCTCGAAGACGCCTTCTTCGCCGAGCGAGCGGCCCGGCGCCGCGGAGAGGACGAT
>CAZFKD010000381.1:3809-4784 GCA_964519695.1 uncultured Spirochaetaceae bacterium | reverse complement strand
CGGGCTCCGCTCGCGCCAGTCGCTTCTTGCTCTTCATCCCGATCGACTATCCCTCGACGGAGGATGCCGATCGGGGCCTGGCCGAAGGCCTGATCGCGCGGGACGTCCATCGCCGCATCCTCGCCGCTCACGCCCGCGGCCAGCTGCCGCCCCAGGATACGGCGCTCGGCGGCCTCGTCGGGTTCCATGGCGAGGGGCCGCGCTGGAGGGGATATCTCGACCTCGATTGGACGCAGGGCTGCGTCGCCGTCGCCGACGAGACGATCGGCTGGCTTGCAGGGCATGTACCGCGCGGAACGCCCGTCACGATCCGGCCGTGAGCGGCGCCGCTGCGCGCGGCCGCCCGGGCACGAACGCGATCAGGAAGGCGCAGACCGGAAAGGCGAAGAGGAACATCCGGAAGGCGTCGGCATAGTCGCCACTCTGATCGTAGATCCGGCCCGCGAGCGGCACCGCCAGGATCTGGATCGGAAGCGAGGCCGGCGAGAGCAGCCCGGAGACCTTCGCGAAATCCCGGCGGCCGTAGACCCTTGCGATGAGCGCGCCCCGCAGCGGCGCGAACGATCCGCTCACGAAGCCGATGCCGATGCCGGCGAGCGTGAAGCGCAGGATGCTCGGCGCCTCGACGATCGCGAGCCAGCAGCCGCATTCCACCGCGATCGCGCCCCAGAGCACCGGCCGCTCGCCGATCCGGTCCGAGAGCCAGCCGAGCGAGACCTGACCCGCGATCGCGGCCAGCGAGCGCGCGGCGAGGATCGCGGCGCCGCCGCGGAGCGAGAGGCCGAGCTGCTCGGCGTAGGGGACGGTGAACGTGATCGAGATCAGGCTGCTCGCGAAGAGCAGTCCGAAGCCGAAGGCGATGGCCCAGAAATGCAGCTGCGAGAGGATCGCGCGGGTTCCCGTCGCAGCGGGCTCCGCTTCCGGCGCGAAGGGCAGGCCGCGCGCCGCCGCTTCCCGCTCGCCCGGGCGCAGCTC
>CAZFKD010000381.1:0-3799 GCA_964519695.1 uncultured Spirochaetaceae bacterium | reverse complement strand
AGGGCCTCGCCGCAGGTCGGGCAGCGCCCCTCACGCTCGCCCGGGCGCAGCTCGGGCGACTGGCCGAGCGCTTCGGGGCGGTCGATCGCCCAGGCCGAGAAGACGGGCAGCGTCAGCGGCAGGCTCGCGAGGGCGAGCAGGGCGAGCGCATCGCGCCAGCCGAATCGCTCGATCAGCAGGGCGGAGAGCGTCGGCAGCACGATGCCCGCCACCGTCGCGCCCGTCGCGATGATGCCGAGCGCGCGGCCGCGCGACGGGCCGTACCAGTTCGTCACGAGGGTATTCGAGGCGAGCGGCCCCATCATGAAGGCGCCGACCACGACGGCGCTCGCATAACAGACCGCCGCGACCGCGATCGAATCGGCGCGCGAGCTCGCGACGAGTCCGAGCGGGAGCAGGGTCGCGCCGGCGAGCAGGTAGATCCGGATCGGGCCCCGGCCATAGCGCGCGCCGAGCAGCGGTCCGAGCAGCGCGCTGATCACGTGGTAGAGCGAGGGCAGCATGCCCATCGTCGCCATCGAGGCGCCGAACGCGCGGGCCGCGGGGCCGATGAAGACGCCGAGGATCGAGAAGACGAGGCCGGTCGAGACGAGATAGGAGACGAACCCCACCGCGAGGATGCGGGGTCCGTGCCAGGGGCGCGTGTCCGGGTTCACTCGGCGACGATGCCGGGGTCGCGGTGTCCCGCCATGCGTCCGCCGTCGGCGGTGAACTCGGAGCCGGTCGAATAGCTGCTCTCGTCGGAGGCCAGGAAGAGGACGAGGCGCGCGATCTCCTCGGGGCGGCCGATGCGCGGGATCGGCTGATCGGCGAAGGGATTCTTCGCGGCCATGTGGCCGAGCTCGGCGCCGCCGAGCATCGGCGTATCGACGCCGCCGGGATGGACGGAGTTGACGCGAATGCCCCAGCGCCCGAGCTCGAGCGCGGCGGATTTCGTCATGCCGCGGACGGCCCATTTGCTCGCCGCATAGCCGATCACGCCCTCGACGCCCTCGAGCCCGGCGTTCGACGAGATGTTCACGATCGAGCCGCCGCCCGAGTCGCGCATCGCCGCGACGACCGCGCGCATGCCGAGGAAGACGCCGACCTGGTTCACGTTCACGACGGCCATGTAGTCGGCGAGGCTGTGCTGCTCGAGGTAGCCCGTGCGCACGATGCCGGCGTTGTTGACGAGCACGTCGAGGCGCCCCGAGGCGCGCAGCGTCTCGGCGACGGCCCGCTCCCAGTCGGCTTCGCGAGTCACGTCGAGGGAGACATAGCGTGCGGGCTCGCCGAGCTCGGCGGCGAGCGCGAGGCCCGCTTCATCGAGGACGTCCGCGATCATGACGCGCCCCCCCTCGGCGCAGAAGAGCCGCGCTTCTGCCTCGCCCTGGCCCCGCGCTCCGCCCGTGATCAACGCGACCTTGCCCGCCAGCCGTCCCATTCGCCGTCTCCTTCGTTCGGGGTTCGTCGCCGGGGACGGTAGGGCTTCAGGGCGCGCTCGCGAAGCCCCCGAGCGCGAGGGCGACGCCCGGTTCCGGCGCCGGCGGATCGATCGTCGGCGGGACGAGCGCGATGCGCGCGGCCGCGATGCCGTGCTCTGCTTCGAGCAGCGCGCGCAGGTGGCTCGTGCGTTCGTCCGCGAGGCGCGTGAGGCCTTCGGGCGGGACGACCTGCGCGGCGATGGCTTCTTCGAGCCAGCGCGCGTCCTCGCTGGAGAGCGGGGGTGCCGCTTCCCCCGCGCGCGTGCGGGAGAGAAAATCGCGCACGGCGCGGCGGGTGGCGCGCTCGCCGAGCGTCGCGAGGGCGCGCAGGCCGCTCGTCGATTCGAGCTCCGCGAGCAGCGCCCGCTCGCGCAGGTCGCGCAGGTCGGCGCTCGCGATCTGGCCCCTCAGCTCGAGCGAGAGGCTCGGCGTCGTCGCGAGCAGGGCTGCGATCTCGTCGGCGCGTTCGCTGCCCGCGTCCGAGAGCGTCGCCGTTCCCGGCGCATAACCGATGGGCGCCGGTGCGATCCGCTCGACCTTCCCGTCGCGGGTCACCGCACCGAGCAGCTTGAGCGGCGACGCGAGCGCCCCGACGAGCGCCTTGCGCAGCGCCTGCCCGACGAGCCGGCCGACGCCGACGTCGACCTTGTCGCGTTCGCCGGCGACCGGGATCGCAAGCGTGATCTTGCCGTCGAGATCCTTCAGCAGGCCGAGCGCGACCGAGAGCGGAATCCCGAAGCTCTCCTGGAAGGCCGCCTCGCCCTCGGCCCCGCCGACGGCCAGCGTCTGCACGACGACCTTGCTCCGCGTATCGAAGCGCTCGCCGCGCACGCGTGCCTTCGCATCGAGGGAGAGGGCGCCGTCGGCCAGCGAATAACCGGTCGGGACAAGATAGGGATTGAACTGATCGAGGGGCAGGGCGACGAGCTGGCCTGCCAGCTTCGCGTGGGTCGGATCGAGGGTTCCTTCGAGCGCGAGCGTCGCCCCGCGCAGCCCTGCGACATTCAGCGCCAGCGACTCGATGTGGCGATCTGGCCAGCGCAGACCCGCGGCGCGAACGTCGATCGCTTCGAGTCTCCCGCGGTAGAAGGGCTCCACCGAGCGGTCGGCGATCTTCGCGCGTCCGCCTTCGATCTGCAGCGCGTCGACGGCGACCCGGACCGTGATCGTCGCGGGCGACGCCTCCGGCTCGACCTGCGCCGGCGTCGCGGCTGCGTCCACCGCATCCGCGACCCCGGTCGTCGCGGCGCCTTCGTCGCCGATCGGCGCGTCCACGCCACCGGGCGGCGCAACGCCTGCGCCGGGCGTGAGCGGCGGGAGCACGAGGCCTTCGGCGTCGCGCGTGAGGACGACGTCGGGTCCGACGAGCCGAATCCGCGCGAGCCGGACGTCGAGGGGGCGCGGCGTCGCCGGGTCGCCCGATCCGAGGACGTCCGCGAAGTCGAGCTGCGACAGTACGAGCTCGAGATCCCGCCAGGCGACGCCGAACCGCTCGGCGGTCGTCGCCTCCTCGAGATCGAGTCGCGCGAGACCGATCCGGCCCGAGGCGCGCAGGTCGCGGGCGAGCGCGAGGTCGAGCTCCGCGCGCAGCAGCCCGCTCTTCAGCCAGTGGACGGCGGGAGCGTCGATGCGTGCGAGCAGGGGCGCCAGGTCGAGGTCGCGGATCGCGAGCTCGCCGTCGAAGGCGAGGGGCGTCGGTGAGAGCTCGCCGTCGAGGGCGAGCGAGCCCGAAGGCGTCGCGACGTCGAGGGTGATCGGCGCGCGGTCACCGGCCTCGCTCGAGAGTCCGCTGAGCTCGGCTTCGATACGGATCGGCAGCGGCTCGGCGGCCCCCCGAAGCTCGACGACTGCATCCGTCAGGGTCAACTCGTCGATGCGCCAGGCAAAGGACGTCGTCGCCTGCTCGGCCTCTGGTTCGGATTCCTCGTCGTTCTCGTCTTGCCCGGGTTGCTCGGATTGCCCGGCTTGCTCGGCGTTCGCTTCGTACTCGTCCCGCGGCGCGCTCGTGGCCGCCATCTTGCCGGGTGCGAGCAGTGCGACCGGCGTCGCTGCGCGTGGATCGACGACGAGCCGCGCACCCGTCGAGCGGATCGAAGCGATCTCGGCGACCCGCTGCGCGAGATCGATCCGGTCGACGACGACCTCGAACCGTTCCCATGCGAACGCAGGCGTGTCGAGGGCGGGCACGCCGATGTTGAGATCGGCGATGGAGGCACGGCCGCTCAGCTCGCTTCGTCCGCTCGGCTCCGAACGATATTCGAGCGCCGCATCGAGCCGCCCCGAGAGCGCGCTCCAATCGAACATCGTGAGATAGGCGCGCGCCTGATCGATCGGGA
>CAZFKD010000380.1:3326-4785 GCA_964519695.1 uncultured Spirochaetaceae bacterium | reverse complement strand
AGCCGGCGCGGGGCCGTCCGCGAGGAGGCCGATTCTAAGGAAGTGGCCGGCGGGGTACAGGCCCCGCCTCCGCGATCGCGGCCATCCTGCGAACACGATCGCGCTTTGGGGGCGGCCGTGAACGCGAGGCGGCCGCGCCCGAGCCCTGCCCGAGCGCAGCCCGGAACGCCGCGGGGCCGTCCAGGAACCGGGCTGGATGCGGACCCGTTCCATCCCGGGCGCTCAGCAGCGCTCCTGCCCGCACCGCGAAGCCGATCCGTAGATGACCCCCGGGGCATCTGACTATTTATATCCGCGTCCCCGGCGACGAGGGCCCGCGCTCGGAGCGAAGAATCAGGGCGGCGGCCGATCGCAGCCCCCCGCCTCGGGCGGGATCCGGAAGCCCCGCGGCAGCCGGGGGCGAGACGGCGCTCAGGCTTCGCGGGGCCGGATCCGATCGGCAGGATCCGTGCACCGAGGGGCTGCGGGCTCCGACCTTGAGGAGCGCGCCGCGTTCCTGTACAAACCGGCCTCGGTCCTGATCCCCGATCGTCTAACGGCAGGACAACAGATTCTGACTCTGTTAATCGTGGTTCGAATCCACGTCGGGGATCCATTCGTTTCGCGAGCTACTTCGCGCCCTTGTGGAAGATCGTCCTCGAATCCGCCGAGGGGGGGGTACACCGGGAGCGGTCGACCTCCTCTACGGGATCCAGGATGAGGGCGAAGCCGTGCTCGGACGCGTCCCGACGCCCGCGGAGTGGGACGGGGGGCGCGCCCGCGCCGAGGCCGATGCCGCATGAGCGCCTCGAGGTCTCCGAGCGCCCCGGCTCGGCCCAGCCCGAAGAGCGAGCGTCTCGGCAGCCCCGGGTATCAGCAGTAGGCGGCCGCCGGATCCGCCACCGGAAAGGCGTGCACCCAGCGCAGCCAGCGGGCCATCGGCTGGTCTTCCTGGACGAAAGTGCCGGCGCGGAACGCGATCCCCGTCATCACGCGGATGTCGTCGGCGAGCAGGTTGTCGACGAAAGTCTCCTGCTCCCGCAGCTCGGAATCGATCGCCTCGGGCGAACGGGAAGCGTCGTTCGGGGCGCAGGCGACCAGGTAGAGCTCGAGCGAGGTTCCGACCGGGGTCGCGGTCGTGACGCCGATGGTCGTCGTCTGGCCGACGGTGACGTGGGTCGAGATGTTGGTTCCGGTGACCCGGATGCGCTGCTCGATGGCGCCCATGTCGGGGGAGTCGAAATCGATCTCGTATTCGGCTTCGTGGCGGCCCCAGCGGATGCGGTCGAAGTCGAACTCGAAGCCCAGGTTGTGGACGTGGCGCAGATGGAGGAAGTCGAAGGTGTTCCCGATCGGGAGCCAGGGGGCCACGTTCTCGTAGACGTGCGCGCGTCGCGCACGGCAGACGAGGTCGGCGGCGGCGAAGTCGCGGACCTCGGGCGGCGGAAAGAGCGGTGTCTCGCCGTTGTAGGCCCAGACG
>CAZFKD010000380.1:0-3316 GCA_964519695.1 uncultured Spirochaetaceae bacterium | reverse complement strand
CCAGACGAGGCCGAAGCGCTCGGCCGCCGGATAGCTGAAGAGGCGGGCGCCCGGCGGGATCTTGTTGTCGCCCGGGACGCCTGCGCAGCGTCCGTCGGGGCCGAAGCGGAAATGATGATAGTTGCAGCGCAGGTCGTCGCCGACGATCGCGCCCGACGCGAGATCGGAGCCCATATGGGGGCAGAAGGCGGTGACGACGACGGGCTCGCCCGAGCGCTTGCGATAGATCGCCACGCGTCCGTTCAGCAAGGGGCGGCCCGTGATCCGGCCCGCCTCGACCTCGCGCGAGAGAGCGACCGCGTACCAGCCCTCGGGATGGAGCTGGCCCTGTCTCAGCCCGCCGGACATCTTCCGCCAGTCGGAGCTCTCCGCCGACCGATCGATCTTCTCCAACGTCACCATCGCCTCGACCTCCCGACTCGCTCTCCCGAGAGACTCTGCGACGCCGATCGAGCGGCGACAACCGTCGCCCCCCTCCTACGCAGATGGGTACGTCCCCTTGCTGTTCAGGACCTGCTCGAGCGACCCGAGCTCCCGGCTCCGAACGTTTGCGGGTAGAGCCAGTCGAGCACGAGCGACGCGATGCAGCGCAGGTGGATCGTCGCCTCGTTGGAGGATTGAAGGATCTGGCGGAGACCTTCGAGGTCGACCCAGCTCCGACCCGGCCCCGCTTCGAGACCGTCGCGCGCGAGGCGGATCTCGTAGCGATTCGCGTTGCGGAGGAAGCGACCCCCCTCCTCGGAGAGCGTCATGCCTCGCAACATCACGGGCTCATCGGATTCGAGGCGAGGATCACGGGGATCGACCGTTTGCTCGGGCGCACGATCGACGGTCGTCGTCCAGGCGGCGCTGGCCGCGATCCCAGGGTCTTCGACGCGCGTCAGCAGGAACTCCCAGCCCCGCCCGGCGGGTCGGCGAACGTAGAGATCGACCTGGCCGGTCCCGGCGATCTCGAAGAGCGGCTGGAACCATGCGCTCTTTTCGCGGCCCTCGCAGACCGCCTGGTAGAGGCGCACGCTTGCATCGCCCGCCCCGCGCGCCTCGACGCCGTGCGTCGTCTCGCGCCAACCGACGAGGCGATCGAGACGCTCCAGCCGCCAACCGGGCTTGGCCGGACTCGAAAGCAGGGCGCCGCTTCGCCGCTCGGATCCCGGCAGGACGATGCCGCGGCCGTCGCCGTCTCGATCCGCGGGGTCGGTCGCACGCGGTCCGAGCCAGGCATCCCAATCGAAACAGGCGAGCAGCGAGCGGAAGTCGATGTTGAGAAAATGATCGCGTTCCAATCCCTCGGCGAGGACGTCGAGCGGAACCCATGCGAGATCGTGCCCCGTCTCGAGCCACTCGGGCGCCTCGACGTACATCAGCGTCTTGATCTTCTGGAAATAACGATGGCCGAGATCGAGCTGGGAGGACTGGGCCAGGGGACGGGCCTTCTCGGGCACGCAATCGATGAAGCAGTCGAGGTGGAGCGTCGGGCGTCCCCCGTGCAGGCGCAGGTAGTTCGCGGGGGTCGACTGGATGGTCGGGCCGAACTGGACCTCTTCACAATTGCCCGGCTCGGGGCGCGCCTGGGTCAGGACATGGACCCGGCCCGCCTCGACATGGATCGCGAGACAGGTGATCGCTGCTTGCGGTTGATGCAGGACCAGCCGCTCCTCGCCCGTTCCGTCGTGCACCGCGCCCGCGACGTGGAAGAACCCGCGCGACCGGTGCGAGAGCACGCCCTCTCGGATCGCCCAGTCGTCTTGATCGGCGAGCGCGACGAGCTTGCACGCGAAACGGCTGTTGCGCCGGGTCTCCTCGCGGAAACCATCGAGGTCCGCGAGCGAGCGCGAGATCCGCACTTCGCCGCCCGAGCGTGTCGATTCGATCGCCATGAATCCATCCCCCTCCAGCGCCGCCCGCCCCATGATCTCAGGCGCGGCGCGGCATTGCGTTCAAGACCCGCTCCGCCGGGACCACCGGATGCTCCGAGTCGACGGGAACACTCCGGAATCGCAGACCGCGACTGAAAGCGAGGTGGGCCGAGACGTTGTTCTCCCGCCCGACCGGCGTGCGCAACATCACGACACCGCTCCCGGGCCGCATCCAGGCCACGTTCGCGAGCTCCGCACCGCGGATCGCGACGATGCCCGCGGCCCGATGGAACGTCTCGACCTGTCGCGCGAGAGGATCCCTTCCCGGCTCGTAGATCCGGATCGGCACACCCGCCCGCTCGAGCGCAGCCGCCAGCTCCTCCAGATTCGCGATGCCCCGCCGCGCGGTTCCGTAGCCCGGCTTCTCGGCGGATCCGCCCGCCCGATAGAATTCGTGCTCTTCGGAGCGCCTGAGGAGGAGCCAGCCGGAATCGACGGTCGACTCGAGCGAATCCCGTCGCCGCGCGAGCGCTCTCGCTACGAGATGAGCGGCCACTCGCTCGATCCCGGCCAGCACCGGCCGGACGAGGCCGAGACGATGGAGCCGGATCTGCGACTGGATGCGGAGGTGGGAGCGCCCCCGCAGCCAGAAATCCCAGCGCGGGACGCACTCGCCCGCGTCGGGCTGGAGATCCCCGCCGTCCTGCCCGGAAGCACGGATCCGAAACGGGGCCCCGAGCCAGTCGACGACCTCCCGGATCCGCTCATCCATCACGGGTCCGCACGAATCGAGCTCATAGACGCAGCCAGGCTTCGGCTCGACCAGCGTCCGATTCAGGGCGGGCATCAGGTAGCCCCACATGAAATGGAAGTAGTGCTGGCGACTGCCGAACGGGGGCCGCGTGTCGAAGCGCAATCGACGAACGCTCGGGGTCGCAGCAGGCATCGATCCGATCGTTCCGTAGGGCATCGATCGGCCGCGATCGATTGAGGGTTTCAAACGACCTCCCGGCATGGGGTGTCAAGGATAGCGAATGTTGGGCAAGCATCTGGGCGTAAGCAATGGGATGGACCTCCCTCGACCCGGGCTTCGGGCTCGACGCGCCCGGAAGGCGGGGGGCTCCCGATCGGGCCGGCCCGGTTCGGGCGATTGCAGGCTCGCGATCGAGGGACTGCGCCGGGCGGTCGATCAGGCGGTCAGCCGAGCTCGCGCTCAGCAGCAATCGTTGCCCGAGATCTTCATGCCTGCGGCCGAGGTGAAAGAAGAGCGGCGTCCTCGCGCTCTCGCCCCTTCGCTGGCGCGAGCCCTGCGAGCAGCAGCAAACTCAGCAGCTCCTCTCCCAGAGCCCCATCCGAAGTGTCGCGCTCGAGTGACACTCCGGGGACAGATAGTGGCACGGGGCGCGTAGGAAGAATTGGCGGGATTTCCGTCACCACCGATAGGTTCATATAGGTCAACT
>CAZFKD010000379.1:0-4800 GCA_964519695.1 uncultured Spirochaetaceae bacterium | reverse complement strand
AATCTCGCGCTGCGCAGGGTGCTCTTCGAAGGGGTCCGCTTCGACGAAGCCATCGGGCCGACCGCCGGCGGGAGCTATGCGCAGGGCAGCGAATGGGCGCTGCTGACCCGCCTGCGCGCGCAGGGCGTCCGGTTCGTCCACGTCCCCGACGCCGCGGTCGTTCATCGGATCCTCCCGCATCAGGTCGAGATCGAATGGCTGCTCGGCCGCGCCGAGCGGATCGGGCGCGGCTCGGCGCGCATCAAGCGCAAGCACGTCCCGAAGTCGCGGCTCGGCTTGTACGCGCGACTCTGGATGGCGCGCCTGCGCGCCCGGCGCGCGCGATCCCTCGCCGAGCCCGCGCGCTTCCGCATCGTGCATCGCGTGCGCTATTGGCAGGGATACATCGACGAAGCCCGGCGGCTGCGCGGCGAATGAAGCCGGGTCTGCGCGCCGGCGCGGGGCGTCGACGAACGGGGAGGAGCGGGCGATGGGTGCCGAGCAGAACAAGCGCCGGGTCGAGGCCTATTTCAGCGCGATCGAGCGGGGCGACCGCGCTGCGCTGATCGCGCTCTTCGATCCGGAGGTCCGCTGGCGGGTTCCGAAGGGCGCGATTGCGCCCTACGGCGGAATGCACCGCGGCGCCGAGCGGATCGCCGAGATGATGCTCGGCGCGGTCGGGACGG
Source organism: uncultured Spirochaetaceae bacterium (assembly GCA_964519695.1). Classification (GTDB taxonomy): domain Bacteria; phylum Myxococcota_A; class UBA9160; order UBA9160; family UBA4427; genus UBA4427. Next base: position 4,135 of record CAZFKD010000379.1, on the reverse strand, counting down.
CTTTCGTGCCCGGCACCCAGCGGATCGCGGTCCGGCTCATGCTGGCCGAGGGCGACGTCGTCGTCGCCGAGACGCGCATGACGGCGAAGCGGCCGCCGCGGGCGGGGACGCCGGTCCCGGACTACGAGAACGACTACGTCTTCGTCGTCGAATTCGCGGGGGACGCGATCGTCGAGATCCGCGAGCACGTCGATACGCGTCATGCGGCGGAGACGTTCGGGGGCGGCTGAAGGCCGGCCGTGGAGGCGGGGGCGTCGGGGACACCGGGATCGGAAGCGGGACCGGTTTCCGGCGCGTCGACGGGCGCCGCGGATCTCAACGGGACTCGTTCCCGGGCGGCGCGCTGGCGGCACGATCGGCCCCCGCCCCCGCCCCCGCCGCGCCGCGCGCGGCCCGTTCGAAGACGACGATCGACTCCCGCAGACGCGCCGCTTCGCGCGCGGGCTCGTCGAGCCAGAAGGTCTCGGGGCTGAACTGAAAGAACGATACGGGCGCGAGGTCGCCGACGAGGCGGAGCACGCGGTCTTCGTCCGCGGGCCCGAGCGGCTGCGCGGTCATGACGACGACCAGATCCGGCGCGAGCCGGGCGAGGCCGGCGGGGTCGATCGGGCGGCGGTTGTCGTCGCTGCCGTGGGTGATGCTCGAGCCGCCGGCGATCTCGATCAGATCGGTCTCGAAGCTATGTCCGCCCGCGATCTCGGGCGGATCGACGCGCACGAGCGCGAGGACCCGCGGCCGGCCCTCGGCGGGCGATTCGCCGGCGATGAGCGCGAGCGGCCGCGCGATCTGGCGCTCGAGATTGCCGGCGACCGCGCCGCCGACCAGCTCGCCGCCGAGTCCGCGGCAGAGCGCGAAGACGTCCTCGAGGTCATGGGGCGCGAACTCGACGATCCGGGCGCCGGCGGCTTCGAGCGTCTCGAGCGCGCGCCGATCGTCGGGCAGGCTCGGGACGACCACGAGATCCGGGGCGAAACGAAGGGCCTCCTCGAAGGTCGTCGCCGGGCGTTCGGGCATCCCGGGCGTTTCCAGCGATGCGCGGTCGACCGCGACGAGGCGATCGCCGACACCGAGCGCCAGCAGGAAGCGGGAAGCGACGGGCGAGAGGGAGACGATCCGCTCTGCTCGAGGCGTTCGGACAGCCCCGCGGTTCCGGGCCTCGTCGGGCTCGGGCACCGCTGGGATCGACGCTGCTCCCGGTGGTCCGGTCGTGGCCGACGAGCGGGCAGACTCGTCGGATTCCGGACAGGCGAGACCCGTGACGAGGGCCAGGAGGGCGGAGCCGAAGAAGCTGGCTCGCCCTCGGCGCTTCGAACGCTGGATGCCCCGCCGGGTCATGGCCGCCTCGTGACGTTTCGTCGGTGATCCGTGTTTTTTCCCCGACTAACGGAGCCCTGTGTATAAAATGCCCGTGGTATTTGCTCGGATCCGGGGCAGGCCGTCTCGATCGGCCCCGGCCGCTCGGGAAGCAACGGCACCGCTCGCTCGCTCGACCGATCCGCGCTCGAACCGCGCTCGCCTCGACGGGCAGACCCGATCTGCGACGAACGAAGCGACCGAAGCGACCGAAAGAACATCGCCGATCCCGGGCGATCGCCACAAGGAGTCTCGATCATGCAATCTGCCGCGCTGCGCAGCCTGGCCCCGGCCCCGCGCTGGACCGTCCTGCTCTCCGCGCTCGTCCTGCTCGCCGCCTCGACCGCGAGCGCGGGCATCCATACCTGGGACGTGCGCGAGGTCTTCAGCAACCACGACGGTACGATCCAGTATGTCGAGCTCTTCGACGCCGGCGCGACCGGCAACGAGACGGGCGTGGGCAACGGTACGCTGACGAGCAGCCTGAACACGTTCACATGGGCGAACGGACCGGTCACGCCGCCGACCAACGGCAAGAGCTACCTGATCGCGACGGCGGCCTTCGCCGCGCTGCCCGGCGCGCCGACGCCGGACGTGATCATCCCCGCGACCGACGTGCCGTTCTTCAATCCCGCCGGCGATACGATCAGCTTCGGCGCGATCGACAGCCTCGTCTTCGGCGCCATCCCGACCAACGGGACGGATTCGTTCGACGAGATCGCGGGCGTCGGCCCCAATACCCCGAAGAACTATGCCGGGGTCCAGGGCAACGTGTCGGCGGGTGGCCCGCCCGCGGTTCCGACGGCGTCGTTCTGGATGACGGCTCTGCTGGCTTCTGCGCTGGTCGGTCTCGGCGCGGTTGCGCTTCGCCGGCTGCGCGCGGGGACACAGGGCTAGGCCGCCCCCCGACCGGACCCATCGAGACGGGCGAGGCTGCGCATCGCGCGCGCCTCGCCCGTTTGCTTTTGCCCCGACGCTGCGCTGTCGTAGAGCGCACGGACCGAGTGCGCGAGATCGGACGCGCCGAAGCAGGGAGCAGCATCGTGGGAAGTCTCGAAGGACGGGTCGCATTCGTCACCGGCGCCAGCCGCGGCATCGGCCGGGCCATCGCCCTGCGCTTCGCGGCGGAGGGTGCTTCGGTCGTCGTCAACGCCTCGCGCGCGGGGGCCCACGGATCGCTCCAGGGCACGCTCGAAGAGACCGTGAGCGAGATCCAGGCGATGGGCGGCAAGGCGGCGGCGGTCGTCTGCGATCTCATCGATCCGGTCGCGCGCGAGGGGCTGATCGAACGGGCGAGCGAGCCCTTCGGCGCCGTCGACGTGCTCGTCAACAACGCCGCGGCGGGCATCATGAAGCTGCCGAGCCAGACGACGAACGCCGACCGGTCGAAGATGCACGAGCTGAACCTGAATGCGCCCGTCGATCTCGCCCAGCAGGCGATCGCCGGCATGAAGGCGAAGGGCGGCGGCTGGATCCTCAACATCGGGAGCGCGACCTCGCGCCAGCCGGCGGTGCCCTATCGCGATTCGAAGCGGTCGGCCTGGACCATTGGCGCCTATGGCGCGACGAAGGCGGCCCTCGATCGCTACACGGTCGCGCTCGCCCACGAGCTCTGCGAGCACGACCTCTTCGTCAACTGCATGGCGCCGACCTCGATCGTGCTGACGAGCGGCGCCGAGTACGTCCGCGACATCGCGCGCAAGAATCCCGATTGGGTCGAGCCCGTCGAGATGATGGCGGAGGGCGCGCTCGAGCTCTGCAGCGGGCGTCATGTCGGCCGCGTGATCTTCAGCCGCGACATCCTCCACGAGACCGCGCGCAAGGTCCGAAGCCTCGACGGCAAGCGCATCCTCGGCGATGCGTTCCTGCTCGCCGATCCGGAGGCGGGGGCGGCCTGACGCGCTTCGCGTCGCGGCCGCGTGCGCCTTCGTCGGTCGCACGCTCGATCACGCGCCCTTCAAGACGCCTCGCGCAGCGCTCCGCTGCCCGGATCCGCCGCATCGTCGCCGATCGCGCGCCCGGCGGGGCCACTGCGCATCTCGCGCACGTCGCGGACCAGCAGCACGAGCGCGGTCGGAACGACGATCGCGCCCACGATCAGCCATAACGTCGCCCGGCCCCCGATCGACTCGTAGAGCCGGCCGGCGACGACGACCCCGAGCGGCGCGAGAACGATCGAGCCGAGGTGGTCGTAGGCCGAGACGCGCGAGAGACGCTCGGGCGGGATCCGCGTATGCAGCGTCGTGTACCAGAGCACGCCGAAGAGCTGGGCCGCCATGCCCATCACGAACGCAGCGCCGGCGAGCCAGGGCAGCGCCGCGGGCAGCGTCAAGAGGATCGGCAGGGGGGCCCAGAAGAAGATCGCGAGCGTCGCGACGAGCATCGGCCGTTCGATCGGGAATCGCAGACTGAGCGCGCCGCCGGCGATCGTGCCGGCACCGAAGCAGGCCATGATGAAGCCCCAGTCCGGCGCGCCGCGGAGCAGATCGCGGGCCGTCGCGGGACCGACCAGTCCGAAGAGCGCTTCGACGCCCATCATCAGGACGGAGAACTGGAGCACGATCGTCCAGAGCCAGGCGTGGGAGACGAACTCGCTCCATCCGATGCGCAGGTCGGTCCAGAGCGAGGCCTGCTCGGGCCGGGCCTGGCTCCGCGCGCGGATCCCGGCGATCAGGAAGCTGGCCAGCGCGAAGGAGAGGGCGTCGAGAGCGAGCGTCGCGCCAGGCCCGACGGCCGCGACGAGCAGCCCGGCGAGCGCCGCGCCGAGCATGAGGGCGGCGCT
>CAZFKD010000378.1:0-4821 GCA_964519695.1 uncultured Spirochaetaceae bacterium | reverse complement strand
CGGCTCGCTCCGGGGCGTCCGGGGCGGGAGCTGGAGCTTCGGCGCCGGCGACCTCGCGGCGTCGGTCCCGTTCGAGGTCTCCGCGGCCGGCGAGAACGTCAGCATCGGGTTTCGTGTCGCGAGCCTCGTTCCCGAGCCCGACGAGCCTGCCCGCAGTGATCGCGCTCGCAGGCCTGGCCGCGCGGCAGAAGCGTCGCAAGCGGAACCTCTGATCTCTGGGCCTTGGACCCTTTCCGCGGCCGCGCGGCGAAAGCCACGCGGCCGCCGCTGGGCGGCCGGGAGTTGTGCTGCAATGGCTCTTCCCGGTCCGGGACAAGCGACACGACGAGGAACGCAGTCGCCTCGCCGATCCCTTGTCGGCACCGGCCCGCCGACGCCGTGCCGACAGGCGCCCGATCCGCGGGCAGCGAGCGCCTGTTCGGTGGGCAGTCGCAGACGCCTCCGTTCCTCCGGCGGGCGTTTCATGCGGTTTCTGCGCTGGAAACGGCCCAACTGTTCCGCCGGCACGACGGTTGCTTTGGGAGTGATTCGGCGCGCGTAGGGAGCGCGGCGCCCCCGCCAAGAAGGCATGAGCCCCCATCGCATCGGAGACCCTTGATGAATCGCAAATTCGTGTACCTGGTCCTCGGCGCCGCGCTGGCGGTCCCGAGGCTCGCCTTCGCCGAGGAGGCGCCGGTGGTCACCGCCGGCGAGTTCGTCGCGAACAACGTCTGGATGATGCTGTGCGCCGGTCTCGTGTTCCTCATGCACCTCGGCTTCGCATCGCTGGAGAGCGGCCTCACGCGGGCCAAGAACACGACGAACATCCTGTTCAAGAACACGTTCATCATCTGCGCCGGCATCCTCACCTACTTCGTCGTCGGCTTCAATCTGATGTATCCCGGCGAGTTCAACGGCTGGTTCGGCTTCGCCGGCTTCGGCCTCGATCCGGGCGCCGAAGGCAACACGGTGGGCTATGCCGACGGCGGCTACACCTACTGGACCGACTTCCTGTTCCAGGCGATGTTCGCGGCGACCGCCGCGACGATCGTCTCGGGCGCCGTCGCGGAGCGGATCAAGCTCGGCTCGTTCATGATCTTCTCGACGATCTTCGTCGGGCTGGTCTACCCGATCGCCGGCTCCTGGAAATGGGGCAAGGGCTTCCTCGACTCTGCGGGCTTCTACGACTTCGCGGGCTCGACGCTGGTCCACTCGGTCGGCGGCTGGGCGGCGCTCGTCGGTACGCTCGTGCTCGGCGCGCGGATCGGGAAGTACGGCAAGGGCGGCGAGGTCCATCCGATGCCCGGCCACTCGATGCCCCTCGCCACGATCGGCGTCTTCCTCCTCTGGCTCGGCTGGTTCGGGTTCAATGGCGGCTCGGTGCTCTCGGCCGACCCGGCGCTGACCTCGTTCGTGCTCGTCACGACCTCGCTCGCAGCGGCCGCCGGCTGCATGGGCGCGATCCTGACGTACAGCTTCGTCAGCTCGAAGCCCGACCTCTCGATGGCCCTGAACGGCATTCTCGCCGGCCTCGTCGGCATCACCGCCGGCGCGGACGTGATCAACCCGACGACGGCGATCCTGGTCGGCTTCATCGCAGGCGGGATCGTGGTCGGCTCCGTGCTGCTGGTCGACAAGATCAAGATCGACGATCCGGTCGGTGCGATCTCGGTCCATCTGGTCTGCGGGATCTGGGGCACCCTCGCGGTCGGCCTCTTCTCGACGAACCCCGACCACAGCCTCGCGATCCAGGCCTACGCCGTCCTCTGCTACGGCGTCTTCACCGTGATCTGCGCGGCGATCCTGTTCGTCGGCCTCAAGGTGACGATCGGGCTGCGGGTCTCCGAGGAAGAGGAGCTCGAGGGCCTCGACCTCGGCGAGCACGGCATGCACGCCTACGACCTCGCGGGCTCGCCCGGCTTCATGGAGGAGTCCGGCGGCTCGATGAAGGGAGTCTCCCTCGCATCGCAGAAGCTCGTGCGAAACGAAAACTGATCCAACCCAACACGGCTCGCGGCCCCGCATCGGCGGGGCGGCGAAACGGGGAGAACGAGACATGAAGAAGATCGAAGCGATCATCAAACCGTTCAAGCTCGACGATGCGAAGGACGGACTGGCCAAGATGGGCGTACAGGGCCTGACCGTGAGCGAGGTCAAGGGATTCGGACGCCAGAAGGGACATACCGAGCTCTACCGCGGCGCGGAGTACGTCGTGGACTTCCTTCCGAAGCTGAAGCTCGAGATCGTGGTCCCGGACGAAGAGGCGGAGAAGGTGGTGCTCGCGCTCCAGGAGTCCTGCCATACGGGCAAGATCGGCGACGGCAAGATCTTCGTCCTGCCGGTGGACGACGCGATCCGCATCCGGACCGGAGAGCACGGCGACGCGGCCATCACGAGCAGCTGAGCCGGACGAACGATCCGAAAGGATCGCGAAGACGAACCCGGGCCCGACCGCGACGAGCGGCCGGGCCCGATTCGTTTCACGGAATGAGCACGACCTTTCCCACCGTCTCGCGCCGGCCGAGCGCGACGAGCGCCGCCCCCGCCTGCTCGAGCGGAAGGCGCGCCGAGACCAGCGGCTCGATCGCGCCGCGCGCGATCAGCGCGAAGAGTCCCGCGAAGCATTCGGCGATCCGCTCGGGCTCGCGCTCGGGATAGGCGCTCCAATGCAGGCCGACGAGCGAGACGTTCTTCAGCATTACGCGATTGAGCTTCACGCTCGGGATCTCGCCCGAGGCGAACCCGATCACGAGCAGCCGGCCGTTCCAGGCGATGCATTTGAGCGAGCGATCCGTCGTCTCGCCGCCGACGGAGTCGTAGATCACGTCGGCACCGCGCCCCCCCGTCGCCTCGAGCACCGCCGGAACGAAATCCCCGGCGCGCGCATCGACGACGATCTCGGCCCCCGCCCGCCGCGCGATCTCGCATTTCTCCGGTCCGCCGGCCGTCGCGATCACCCGCGCTCCGAGCGCACGGCCGATCTGTACCGCCGCGAGCCCGACGCCCCCCGCCGCCGCATGAACGAGCAGCGTCTCCCCCGCCGCGAGCCCCGCGCGCCAGACCAGCGCCGCATAAGAAGTCGGGTACACCGTCGAAAGCGCCGCCCCCGCCTCGAACCCGACGTCGTCCGGGAGCTTCACCGCCGCGGCCGCCGGCGCGACGGCCTGCTCCGCGAATCCGCCCGTCCCGCAGCGCGCGAGCACCCGGTCGCCGACCGCGAAGCCGCAGACGTCCGCGCCCGTCTCGAGCACGACACCCGCCACCTCGCTCCCGGGCACGAAGGGAAACGGCGGCTTGACCTGGTACTCCCCCTTCAACATCAAGAGGTCCGAGAAATTGCAGCCGGCGGCGCGCACGGCGATCCGCAGCTCGCTCCGCCCCGGCGAGGGCGACGGCGACCGGCCGACACGCAGGGCCTCGGGCTCCATGAATCGATCGACGACGACGGCACGCATGCCTCATCCCTAGCAAATGCCGGGCGCAGGCGGATAGACTGCGAGGCGGGGGGTCTGCATCGATGTCGCATCCGGTCCGATTCCGGCTCGCCGCGCTCGTCGCGCTCGCCGCGCTCCTGCTCTCGTCGGGCTGCGCGCAGGCGCCCACCCCCCCGGTCTCGGCCCGGGGACCGGGCGCAGACGGTTCTGCGAGCGTGCCGGCACCGAACGCTCCGACCGCGGCCGAGCCTCCGGGCACCGCCGCGCTCGCGCTGGACCGCTTCGCCACACCGCCCTACTACCGCGTCGACGGCGGTCCCGGGGCGACCCTCTTCCTGCTCGGCACGATCCACATCGGCCCCCCGGCCGGCTGGCAGCTCCCGCCCTCGATCGAGTCCGGCATCGCGAGCGCCGATCGCGTCGCGCTCGAGGTCGATCTGCGGCTCGCGACGGAGGAAGCCGTCAGCTCGCTGGTCGCCGAGCTCGCGCTGCTCGGCCCCGGCCGGGAGGTGACCGACGTCGTCGCGCCCGAGACGGCGAAGCTGCTCGAGTCCGAGGACGCGCGCCTCACGCGGCTCGGTGTCCCGCCCGGCATGCGCCGGCTGATGAAGCCCTGGTTCATGGCGACGGTCATCGGCGAGTCGGTCTACGGCGAGCTCGGGCTCTCTGCGCAGAGCGCGGTCGAATACCGCGTCCTCGAGGCCCTCGGCGAACGCCCGCTGCTCGGACTCGAGACCTTCGAGCAGCAGCTGCGGATGCTCGATGGCCTCGAGCCCGCGCTCCAGGACCTGATGCTGCGCGAGACCCTGCTGCAGCTCGACGAGGCCCGCGATCTCGCGGGCCAGCTCGTCTCCGCCTGGCAACGCGGCGACGAAGCGCGCCTCGCGCGCCTCGCGCGCGAAGGCATCGACGCGCTTCCGGAGCTCGACCGCTTCTACGACATCGTGCTCGGCGACCGCAACCGGCGCTGGGTCCAGCAGCTGCGGCCCCTGCTCGACGGCCGCGCGCATGCCGGCGAAGAGGTGCTCGTCGCCGTCGGTGCGCTCCATCTGGTCGGCGAGGACAACCTGGTCGAGCTGCTGCGGGGAGCCGGCTATCGGGTCAAGCGGGTGAAGCCGTGATCCATCCGAGCGTGTGGGTGGCGCCGACGGCGCAGCTCTACGGTGCAGTCGAGATCGGTGCCGAGTCGTCGGTCTGGCCGAACGTCGTGGTCCGCGCCGAGGCGCATCACGTGAAGATCGGCCGCTATACGAACCTGCAGGATTTCGTGATGGTCCACATCGGCTACGCCCACCCGACCGAGATCGGCGACTTCTGCTCGATCACCCATCACGCGACCGTCCACGGCTGCCGCATCGAGGACGATTGCCTCGTCGGCATCAACGCGGTCGTGATGGATGGCGCCGTG
>CAZFKD010000377.1:0-4822 GCA_964519695.1 uncultured Spirochaetaceae bacterium | reverse complement strand
CCCGAGCCCGACGGCCCCATGATCGCGACGTGTTCCCCGTCCGCGATCTCCTCGTTCACGGCGCGCAGCGCATGGAGCTCGTGGTCCCCCATGACGTAGGTCCGCCAGAGATCCTCGACGCGGATCACCGCGCCGCCCCCGGCTCGGCCGACGGAGCCTCGAGCGCGACCGCGCGGGCGCCCGCCACGATCTCCTTGTCGTCGAGCGCGACGACGACGAGCTCACCCGGCTCGAGCCCGCTCCGGACCTCGGCATACTGCCAGTTGCGCAGCCCCAGCTCGACCGCGCGCTCGACGAGCCGCCCCTCCTCGAGGACGAGCACCTTCTCCGAGCGCAGCAGCGCCGAGGTCGGGACGCGCAGCACGTCCTCGCGCGTCTCGAGCACGACCTCGGCGTCGGCCGAAGTCCCCGGCAGCAGTGTCTGCGACACCGCCGGATCGTCGAGCGCGACCTCGATCTCGAGCGTCCGGTTCTGCGCCTCGGTATCGAGGACGTAGGGCGCGACCCGGGCGACCCGACCGGGGAAGGTCTCGCCCGGCCGCGAATCGACCGTGACCTCGACCGGCAATCCGGGCCGTACCGCGCCGGCATCGACCTCGTCCATCGGCGCGCTGATGTAGATCGAGGTCGGATCGATCAGGTCGACGACGGGCGGCGAGGTCAGCAGCGGCGGCGACGGCGTCACCCACTCGCCGACCTCGGCGATGATCCCGTCGAAGGGCGCGACGATCGTGGTCTTCTCGAGCTCCGTCTGCGCGGCGCGCAGGCTCGCGCGCGCCTGGCCGAGCTCCGCCTTCGCGGCTTCGCAGGCGACACGCGCGGAATCGAAGGCGTATTGCAGCGCGTCGAGACGATCCTCGGAGATCACGTTCTGCTCCGCGAGCCGACTCGTCCGATCGAGCTCGCGGCGCGCGCGGTCCCGCCGCAGACAGGCATCCTCGAGCCGGGCCTCGGCGACGGGGACGCCTTCGCGCGTCTGCTCGAGCTTCGCCCGAAGACTCTCCTCCGCGAGCCGAACGAGGATCTCGCCCGCCTTCACGGACGCGCCTTCGCGATGGACGATCTCGACGACCCGCGCCCCGATCTCGGCTGCGATGCGCGATCGGCGCCGCGCCTCGACGGTGCCGGCCTTGGAGTTCGTCAGCGTCGCCTGGACGAGCCCGCGCTCGGCGGGCTCGACGCGGACCTCGATCGGCTCGGGGGCGAAGACCGTCATTCGGAGCAAAACGATCAACAGGGCCAGGGCGAGAAAGACGATCCCGTAGATCGCCTTGCGGGAGAGACCGGACTCGGCGGGCATTGAGCGATTCCCATCTCGACTCCGGTGCGGCTCGCGGGGCGAGCAGAGCCGTGGAGCGATCGGTTTGGATTCCCCTGGGCGCGCGGGCTCGATTCTATAACATCGCCGACATGCAGACCCGACCCGCGCGCCCCGAATCGACGACTTCCGAAATCCTCCGAGCCGCGAAGCCGGGGCGTCCCGCCTCGCCCGCCGCGCTCTCTGCGTTCGCTTCGCGCTCCGCGCCGGGCGCGCTCTGCGCGTTCGGCTTGCTCATCGCGCTCGCACACCCGGCGCCATCGACCGCCGCCGGCGAGCGCTGCTACGACTACGATCCCGAACGCAACGTCTACTGGGGCGATCTCCACGTCCATACCGCCTACTCGATGGACGCCTACATGTTCGACACGCGCGTCACGCCCGCGCAGGCTTATCGCTTCGCCCGGGGCGAAGAGATCCGCATCGGTCCGCTCGATGCGAAGGGCCAGGCGACTCTGCCCATCCGAATCGATCGACCGCTCGATTTCGCCGCCGTCACGGACCACTCCGAGGCCCTCGGCGGCGTGCGCGCCTGCACCAACCCGGGCAACCCCCTCTACGATCGTCCGGTCTGCCAGGCCTATCGCAGCCCGATGACCGGAACGACGGCCGGCGAGACGGCGGCCGAGATCGGCGAACGCATCGCGAGCCTGCGCTCCGAGGCCCTCTGCGGCAAGAACGGCGAGCTCTGCCGTGAGCCCGCCCTCGCCGCCTGGCAGGACACCCAGCGCGCGGCGGCGAAGTTCGACGACCGCGCCCCGGCCTGCAGCTTCACGACCTTCGTCGCCTACGAGCATACGAACACGCCCGACCTGACGAAGATCCATCGCAACGTCATCTTCCGGAACGACAAGGTCCCGACCAGCCCGATCACCGCCGCCGACGAACCCGATCCGCTGCGCCTCTGGCTGGCGCTCGAGCGCGACTGCAAGCAGGGCATCCCCGGCTGCGACGTCCTCGCGATCCCGCACAACCCCAACGTATCGAACGGCCAGATCTTCACGATCGAGTATCCCGAGGGCTCGACCCTCTCGGAGCAGGCGGGCTATGCAGCGCTCCGCGCGCGGATGGAGCCCGTGACCGAGATGATGCAGATCAAGGGCGAGTCCGAATGCCGCGCCGGGCTCTGGAAGGTGATGGGCGCCGACGAGGACTGCAATTTCGAGAAATACCGCGCGCTCCACGATGCGCCCGACTGCGAAGACGGGAAGGGCTGGGGGGCACTCGGTGGCAAGGGCTGCGAATCACGCCTCGACTTCGCGCGTTATGCGCTGATCGAGGGGCTGCGGGAGGCGGATCGCATCGGGGTGAACCCGTACGCCTTCGGCCAGATCGCATCGACCGACATCCATACGGGGACGCCCGGCGCGGTCACCGAATGGGAGACCGATACCTTCGACTCGCGCGTTCCGAGCCCCGGCTACAACCTCGGCGGCCTCGCCGCCGTATGGGCCGAGGAAAACACCCGCGAATCGCTCTTCACGGCGCTGCGCCGGCGCGAGGTCTACGGCACGAGCGGCCCGCGCATGACGGTGCGCCTCTTCGGCGGCTGGGACTATCCCGCGGATCTCTGCACGTCCGGCGCGCTCGTCCGCGAGGGTTATGCGAGGGGCGTCCCGATGGGCAGCGACCTCCCGCCGCGTCCCGCCTCCGCCGCCAGCGGCGACGGCAACGGAAAAGGCGACGGCGATGCAGCGTCGACTACGAGCCCGAGCGGCCCCCGCTTCGTCGTTTCCGCGATGCGCGATGCAGGCACGCCCGCGCATCCAGGCGGCCTGCTGCAGCGGATCCAGATCGTGAAGGGCTGGGCCGATCCCGACGGCACCTTCCACCAGCAGGTCGTCGACGTCGCCGGCCGCCGCGACAACGGCGCGAGCGTCGACCCCGAGACCTGCGAGACGACGGGCCCCGGCGAGAACCAGCTCTGCGCGGTCTGGACCGATCCCGACTTCGATCCCGATCGCCGCGCCGTCTACTACGCCCGCGTCTTCGAGAACCCGAGCTGCCGCTTCACGACCTACATCTGCAATGCGACGAAGAACGCCGCAGACGGTGCGGATCGCCCCGCCTACTGCGATGATGCGAACTTCCCGAAGACGATCCAGGAGCGGGCCTGGACCTCGCCGATCTGGTTCACCCCGGAAGGCGCGAAGCGGAGCAGCGAGGTCGCCGCGCAGGCGAAGCCCTGAACGGGGGCCCTCCGCGGGGCCCCCGAGCGAAGCGGGAGGATGGCCTGCCGATTGGAGTGGGCGCCGATCGTCCTGGACGCCTCACGCGCCCATCTTGAAGCCGCAGAACTTGTTGCCGTCGAGATCGCGGAAATAGCCGCCGTAGAAGCCGGGGCCGCGCGCACCGGGCGCGCCTTCGTCCGTTGCGCCGAGCGCGAGGGCCTTTGCGTGGAGCTTCTGGACGTTCTCCTCGGATTCCATGTTGAGGGCGACCATCACGCCGTTGCCAGGCATCGCCTTCTGCTTGTCGAAGGGCGTGCAGAGGGCGAGAATTCCGTTTCCGAACGAATTGCCATACATGACCATACGATCGTTCTTCATCAATTGCTTGATGCCGAACTCGCCGAGCAGGGCGTCGAAGAAGGCGGTCGCGCGGGTCAGATCGTTGCTGCCGAGGGTCGTGTATCCCACCATTTGAGTCTCTCCTGGTTCGTGGTTCGGACGCGCTGCGGACGCTAGCAGCTCGAGCGAGTCGGCGGGCGACTGCCGTGCCACGCGTCCCGGCCGGGCTGCGCGGGGTTCGTGGCTCGGACGCACGGGCTCATCCCGATCGTCTCCCTGGTCGCTGGGCGCGCGCGGCCTCGGCGCCTAACGGGTGAGATGGGGCGCCGCGCGGCCGGCGATGAGCGGCAGGTCGAGATAGGTCTTGATCCCGGGCTCCGCCGCGCAGGCGTAGGGGATCGCCGAGACGCAGTGCATCGCCGTCGCGACGATGCCGTTGTTGCGCTCGAGGCCCGAGGCGATCGACTCGGGATGCCAGCCGTGGAAGGTCAGCTTGGTCTTCGGATCGCCCGTGATCTCGACCTCGAAGCGCTCGCCTTCGGGCCCGAAGGTCCAGGGCAGGCTCGGATCGCCGTCCGGGAGGGGCTCGAGATTCCGGTCGCCCATGAACCAGTTGACGGCAGCCGTCACCACCGGCTCCCCGCGCACGAGGCCCTGCCAGGCGAAGCGCTGCGCGGCGACGAGCCCGGGCGCGATCTCGCCGATCGGCGATTCGATCGGCGCCGTCGCGACGGCGATCTCGTGGATCGCGCGCTTCTCGGGGTCGAGGGCGAAGCCGAGGGCATCGGCGACCATGTCGATCGACTGCATGAAGCCGGCGCCGAGGAATTTCAGCATCGGGCTCTTCTTCGCGACGGCGGGCGCCTTGCCGAAGAGCATCATCTCGTGGACGACCTCGGGCGCGCCGTAGGTACGGATGTCGGAGAACTCCTCGGCGCGCACGTGGGTGATGGCGCGGGAGAGGCCCGAGACCATGAGCGGGAATCGTTCGGTG
>CAZFKD010000376.1:0-4834 GCA_964519695.1 uncultured Spirochaetaceae bacterium | reverse complement strand
TGCGCCCGTTCGCACGGGCGCAGGGGAACGAAAATCATGTCCGAGCGCTTGAACATCCTCCCGTTGGCCGGCGCCCTCGGCGCCGAGGTCCGGGGCATTCGCCTCGGCACGATGAGCGAAGCCGAATGGCGCTCAGTCCGCGCGGCCTGGCTCGAGCATCTCGTCCTCTTCTTTCCCGACCAGCATCTCTCCCATGCCGAGCACGTCGCGCTCGGTCGACGTCTCGGTGAGATCGAAATCCATCCCTTCATCCCGAAGGTCTCCGATCAGTTCCCGGAGATCGTCGTGCTCGACAGCGACCAGGGCGCGCGCGCCGATACCTGGCATACCGACGTCACGTTCAGCGCGACGCCGCCCATGGCCTCGATCCTCAGCATGATCGTCTGCCCGGAGCGCGGCGGGGACACGCTCTGGACGAACCAGCATCTCGCCTACGAGACGCTCTCGGACCCGATCCGCGAGCTGGTCGATGGATTGACCGCCGTCCATTACGCCGCACCCTTCGGCCGGCCCGAAGTGCGCGCCGAGCATCCTGCGGTCCGGATCCATCCGGAGACCGGCCGCCGATGCCTGTTCGTGAACCGGACGTTCACGTCGCATTTCAAGCAGCTGCGGCGCTCCGAGAGCGACGTCCTGCTGCGCATGCTCTGCGACTGGTCGGAGCAGCCCGCGTTCCAGGTCCGCTATCGCTGGTCGAAGGGCGCCGTCGGCCTGTGGGACAACCGGGCGACGATGCATTTCGCGATCAACGACTATCGGGAGCCCCGGGTCATCCAGCGCGTCACGGTCCTCGGCGACGTGCCCGTCGGGCCGCCGCCGCGCTGGGATGCGTTCCGATACGACTCGTATTCGACCGGCTCGAGCACGGCCCCTGCGACGCCGTCGAAGGGCATCGCGACCGATCCGCGCACGAATTCGATCGCGAAGTCCGCATGAGCGCGTCGACCGGCTGGTCGTACGCAGCGCCCGTCCTGCTGCTCTGCACGTCGAATCTCTTCATGACGTTCGCGTGGTACGGGCATTTGAAGTATCGCAGCGCGCCGCTCCTGCTCGTCATCCTCGCGAGCTGGGGCACCGCGTTCGTCGAATACTGCTTCGCCGTTCCGGCCAACCGCTTCGGCCGCGAGGTCTATTCGGCGGCGGAGCTGAAGACGATCCAGGAGTTCCTCGGCTCGGAGAAGAGGCCTTTTCCGCGCCACCGATCAGTTCGTTTGGGTTAGACTGCCGAAGGTGGGGTATCGGTGGGAGTTCGACGAGGAAGGGAACTACGTCCATGCCCCTTGCCGACGCATCTCTCGTGGCTTCCGCGTTTCACTGGACCCGGTTGGGCCTCGCGGTAGCGGGTTTCGTGGGTTTCGTGGGGGTGACGGGGCCTGCCGAGTCGAACGCGCAGCTCATCATCACCACAGACACCACACAAGACGGCGGGACGCTGACGGTCGACCCGGCCGGGGTGCTGGTCTTGCATGGCAATCTGGTCCCGCTGCTGACGCTGACCAACGGGGCGACCACCAACAACGTCTGGGGGCTGGTCGTTGGCTCCTATGCCTCGGGCAGCGCTGCCACCGGCGGCGGTGACGGCCAACTGCGCCTCGAAGGAGGCAGTACCCTCGGCAACATCGCCTTCGGCTCAGCGGGCGTGTTCGGCGGCGTCGAGACGTTCAGGGGCTCGGGGTATCTCGGCCTGAATGTCGGCACCGCCGGCTCGGCGACCGTGACCGGCGCGGGCTCGGCATGGACGAACTGGGGCGAACTCGTCGTCGGCAACTTCGGGACCGGCACGCTGGTGGTCGAGGCGGGTGGGGCCGTCGGCAATACGTTTGGCACGATCGGCGGCCAAAGCGGCTCGATCGCCTCGGCCACCGTCACCGGCGCAGGCTCCATCTGGACCAACACGGAGGAGCTCAACGTCGGGCTGTCGGGTACGGGTACGCTCACCGTGGAGGCGGGAGGGGCTGTTGGCAATAGGGCGGGCTCGATTGCCTCCTCCGAAGGCTCCAGCGGCTCGGCCGCGATCACCGGCGCGGGCTCGACGTGGACCAACTCGGCCGATCTCGGGATCGCGTTCCAGGGCAACGGGTCGCTCACCGTCGAGGCCGGCGCGACTGTGACCAACGTCAACGGCGCCCTCGCCAGAGGCAGCAACGGGACCGCAACGGCCACCGTGCACGGGGCCGGATCCACCTGGACCAATACCGGCGCGCTCAACGTCGGCCTGGCTGGCGCCGGCACGCTCAACATCGAGGCGGGCGGGTTCGTCAGCAGTTTCACTACAGCGACGCTCGGCCTCGACGACGACGCCAGCGGAACGGCCATCGTGACCGGCACCGGATCGACGTGGGCCATCGATTCCGCCCTCGTCCTCGGTGGCTTCGGTTCCTTCGCAACCACTGGCATCGGCACTCTCACCATCGAGGACGGCGGGCTCGTCGACGTGGGCCTCGTCACGATAGTCCATGCCAGTGGCAGCAGCGTCATCAACCTCCGCCCCGGCGGCATGCTCCGCACCGGCGCGCTCGACCTCACGAACGTCCCCGCCCACCTCAGCTGGACCGGCGGCACCCTCGAGCTCACCGGTGACACGAGTGACGTCGGCCTGCTCAGTGTCCCCGCCGACGGACTGCTCACCGGCACCGGCACGATCAGCGGCACCGTCACCAATGCCGGCACCATCGCCCCCGGCAACAGCCCGGGCATCCTCGACATCACCGGCGACCTTACGAGTACCGGCAATATCGAGTTCGACATCGCCGGCCTGGTCGCCGGCAGCGAACACGACGTCCTGAGCATTGCTGGCGACGCCAATCTGGGCGGAACGCTCACCATCCTCGTCGACGGTGACGCTCCCGGGATCGGCGACGCCTTCACGCTCATGAGCTTCGCCGCCCTGACCGACATCGGTTACACGTTCGACTTCACCGGCGCCATCCTCGCAAGCGGCCTGGCGTGGGACACGAGCACGTTCGCCGAAACCGGCGTGATCCGCGTGGTCCCCGAACCCGGCGGCGCCGCAGCCCTGGTATCCGCTGCCCTGCTCCTGCTCATGCTGCGTCGCAGGCAACCGGACTAAGTCTCACCGGCACGTGAATTGATCCAGGACGACCAACGCACTGGCGACGATCGGGCAACGAGAAACGGCCGGCGGGCTCCGCCGGCGGGGGACCCCGCCGGCTCTGGCTGTGGGTTGCAGGACAAACGAGCGCGCGCGATTGCATCGACCGATCGCGCCGTGCAGCGTGGCCGATGAACGATTCAGTGCGACCAGGCCCTGCTGGTCGATTGGAATCGGGAAGCGCGATGCTCGTCGGGTTTGCCGACGAATTCGTCATCGGGTTCGAAGACGAGGACGATTCGAAGCACCTGGCAGAGGCTCACGGCGAGCAATCAGGGCACTTCGGGCTGATCCTGCCCCCCGACACGACGCACATTCGATCGTCAGCAGGAAGACGGAGAAGGTCAGGCGAAGTTCGACTTCCTCGGGTTCACGGTATTCGCTCCGCCGGCGCGAGCTTCGCCTCGAGGTCGTAGGTGTCGGCGCCCGTGACGACGACGTCGGCGAACTCGCCGACCGGGAGCTTCGCGCCGCCGCGAACCCGCACGATGCCGTCGATCTCGGGCGCATCCGCCTCGCTGCGCGCGATCGCGACGTTCCCCTCGATCGCATCGACGAGGACGCGCAGGCGCCGTCCCTTCTTCGCGGCGAGCCGCGTCGCGCTGATCTCGGCTGCCCGCTCCATGAAGCGCGCGTGGCGCTCCTGTTTCAGCGCCTCCGGCACCGCTCCCGAGAGCGCGTTCGCCGCGGCGCCCTCGACCGGCGAGTACGGAAAGCAGCCGACGCGGTCGAGCTGCGCCTCGCCGAGCCAGTCGAGCAGCTCTTCGAAGTCGTCGTCGGTCTCGCCGGGGAATCCGACGATGAATGTGCTGCGCAGGGTCAGCGTCGGCAGGTCGCTCCGCCAGCGACGGATCCGCTCGAGGGTATTCGCCGAGCTCGCGGGCCGCTTCATGCGGCGCAGTACGCGCGTGCTCGCGTGCTGGAAGGGGATGTCGAGATAGGGGAGCACGCGTCCCTCGGCCATCAGCGGGATCACGCGGTCGACGTGGGGATAGGGATAGACGTAGTGCAGCCGGATCCAGATGCCGAGCTCGCCGAGCGCGTCCGCGAGCCCTTCGAAGCTCGCCTTGCGCGATCGCCCGCCCCATTCGCCGGGCGCATGCCGGATGTCGACGCCGTAGGCGCTCGTGTCCTGGGAGATGACGAGCAGCTCCCGGACGCCGGCCTTCGCGAGCCGCTCGGCCTAGCGCAGCACGTCCGCGACCCCGCGACTCACGAGGTCGCCGCGCATCGAGGGGATTGCAGCCTTCGGAGATCTTGAGATAGGCGTAGTGGCGGGGGGTCAGCTTGACGCCCTGGGGCGGGAGCAGGTCGAGGAACGGGTCGTGGGCGGGCGGAAGATGCGCGTGCACCGCGCCGACGACCGACTCGTAGGCCTGCGGCCCGCTGATCGCCAGCACGTTCGGATGTCGCGCGAGGATCTTCTCGGGCTGCGCACCGAGGCAGCCGGTGACGATGACCTTGCCGTTCTCGGCCAGCGCTTCGCCGATCGTCTCGAGCGACTCTTCGACGGCGGCGGTGATGAATCCGCAGGTATTCACGACGACGAGATCGGCGTCCGCATACTGCGCGACGGTCTCGTAGCCCTCGGCGCGCAGCTGGGTCAGGATGCGCTCGGAATCGACGAGCGCCTTCGGACAGCCGAGGCTCGCGAAGCCGATGCGCGGCGCGCGGGGCGGCGCCGGCTTGCGGGACTGCGGGGGACGGGGCGAGCGGGGGGTC
>CAZFKD010000375.1:0-4844 GCA_964519695.1 uncultured Spirochaetaceae bacterium | reverse complement strand
GGTTGCGAACGCCGTGCCGATTCGGACCGTGTTGCTATTCGACTCGCCCTGGGGCCGTGCGCGATGCCCGCAACTGCGGTTCCCGCGGCCTGATCTGCACCCATGCGAGCGCCCGGCGAGACAGGGGGGATGCGAAGTAAAGCGCAGCCTGAGGTCGCTCCAGCTTGCAGATCGCAGCTGCAACGACATCCGAGAAGCGACGCGAGCCGTGCCAAGGGCGAGCCATTCGCATCCCCCCTGTCTCGCCGGGCGCGTCTTGTGAGCGCGGGTCAGCGCGTTTCAGATGACCAGCGCAAGCGCCAAGCACGCAGCGCGCTGACGAGGCGGCGCGCGGTCTGGATCCGCTCTTCGGGGTCCTTCGCGATGCAGCGCATGCAGATGTCCTCGAGCTGCTTCGGGATCTGGCGATCCTTCGCGAAGGTCGACGGGCGCGGGGGCGTCACGTTCTTGACCTGGTGGATCAGGTCGTGGACGTCGTCGCCCTTCAGCAGCGGTCCGCCCGAGAGGATTTCGTAGAGGATCACGCCCATGCTGTAGATGTCGGTGCGATGATCGAGCTTCGGCGAGGTCTCGATCTGCTCGGGGGACATGTAATGCAGCGTGCCCTGGAGACGGCCCTGGGCCGTCAGGGAGGTGTCCTTGCTGAACAAGAGCGGCAGGTCGGGCACCGGCATCGGCGCCTCGTTCCAGACCTTCGCGAGGCCCCAGTCGAGCAGCATGACCTCGCCGAAGGGGCCGGTCAGGATGTTGGGCGGCTTGATGTCGCGATGGACGACGCCGTGGGTATGGGCGTAGTCGAGGCAGTTCCCGATCTGGATCAGGATCGTGACCATGCGGTGGAAGCCGTAGCCGTCGACGGGCGCGGAGCCGTCATCCTTCCCCATGTCGAGGATCTCGCGCAGGGTATAGCCCTCGACGAGCTTCATCGTGAAGAAATAGTGGCCGCGGGCGTCGCGCGAGAGGTCGTAGACGGGGATCGTGTTGGGATGCTGGAGCATCGCGGTGACCCGCGCCTCGCGCAGAAAGCGCTTGCGCTCGAAGGGGTCGTCGGCGAACTGATCGAGCAGGCTCTTGTGGGCCACCGTGCGCGAGAGGTGGTAGTCCTTGCAGGACTGGATCACGCATTTGCCGCCGGTCGCGACGTGCTGGAAGTTCGTGTAACGAAGGCCCGTGTTGACGACGTGCTCGGGCAGCTCGACGTCGGTCTCCTCGAGGTAGACGACCGGATATTTGTCTTGCGGATGCGGGAA
The DNA here is from genome assembly GCA_964519695.1 of uncultured Spirochaetaceae bacterium. Taxonomy (GTDB): domain Bacteria; phylum Myxococcota_A; class UBA9160; order UBA9160; family UBA4427; genus UBA4427. The sequence goes on along the minus strand of CAZFKD010000375.1, from coordinate 3,594 downwards.
AAAAGGCTCGTTCGACATCGCGTCGGTCCTGTTCGAAGGGGCGTGGGGATCGCCGCAGGTCGGTCGTCACCGGGCCGGGGGCGGGATCGAGGGGGGCTCGTCGGGCGTCGGCAGGATCCTAACCCAGATCGCGATGGGGTCGGGCGGATGTCGCCGCGGCGCCGTCGGCGTTAATCTCGGCCCGTCGCATCCTTCTTCGCCGGACGGCATCGGGTCAGGGGTTCGTTTGATTTCGCGCCTTATCGGATCTCGGCTCCATCGCCGTCGGACGGCCGGATTTCGCGCGGCGACGTTCGCATCGGCGGGTCTGTTCGCGCTTTTGTGCGTGGGCGACGCCGCGGCGGACGAGCGTGCGGTCGGGCTCGAGCTCGCCCGCGACGGCCGCTGCGAGGCGGCGCTCGAGGTCCTGCTGCCGCTGCGGGTCGAGCCGCCGCGGGACGCCGAGGTCGAACGGCTGGTGGGCGAATGTGCGATCCGCGTGAAGCGCTTCGCGCTCGCGGTCCTGGCCCTCGAGGCGACGCGCGGGCTCGCGCCCGACACGCCCGGCCTCGATCTCCACCTCGCACAGGCGCATTACCACCAGGGCGGGCTCGACGAAGCCGAGGCCGCGCTCGCGCGGGCGGCGGCGCGGAATGGGCAGACGGCGAAGTCGGCACAGTGGCTGCTCTACGCCGGACTCGTCGCGCTCGATCGCGGCGATCTCGCCCTCGCCGCCGAGCGGCTGGCAGCGGCCTCGGCCCATCCGGACGACTCCGTCGAGCCGATGGCTTCTTTTCATCTCGCCCGCGCCCAGCAGCGGCGCGACGAGCGGGGCGAAGCACGCAGGACCTTCGAGCAGGTCGTCGAAGGCCATTCGGGCTCGGCCTGGGCGGAGCAGGCGGCGCGCTCGATCGCGCGCCTCGACGCAGCGCAGGCCCTGCCGGTCTGGGCCTCGCTCGAGCTCGGGTTCGAGGCCGACGACAACGCGCTCCTGCGCGGCCGCGGCGTCGGCCGGCCCGGCGAGATCTCGGGCGACGACGACGTCCGCGGCTACTGGTTCGCCGACGTCGGCGCGCTCTGGCTGCAGAATTCTTCCTGGAGCGCGGGGACGTCCCTGCGTTATGCGGGCTCGGAGAACGCCGAGTTCGAACGCTTCGATACGCATGCCCCGGGCGCCACGCTCTGGCTCGACCGCGCGCTCGCCTGGCAGGAGGCGACGCTGCGCCTCCAGTACGATGCCGACGTCGCCTGGATCGACGCGACGAGCAGTCCCTTCGTCGTCAGCCATCTCGTCACGACTTCGCTGATCGTGCCCTGGAATCACGGCGGGGCGACGACGGCCTCGGCGGGCATCGGCATCGACGACTATCTCTACGCGCGTCGCAATCTCGCGGTCGACGACGTCGGGACGCCCGGCTGTCTGCCCTGCAGCCCGGCCGGGATCGACGAGGTCGGCGCGACGAATCGGGACGGCTTCGGTCCGATCCTGAACCTCGTGCATCGCCAGCCGCTGCCCGCCCCGCCGGTCCCCGGCCTCGCGCTGCCCTGGATCGAGGGCGGCTACCGCTATCAGATCTACCTCTCGCAGGGCCGCGAATACGACCATCAGCGCCATCAGGTCGAGCTCGCTGCGGGCATCCAGCTCCCGTTCGCGATCGATCTCTCCGTCCGCGGGCGCTATGCGTACGTCCCGTTCGCGAACCGGTCCGTGTTCCCGGATCCCTCGGACGTGCCCGACACGCCGGATACGGCCTACTTCCTCGACCACCGCGCGCGGCGCGAGCAGGAGACCGCCGTCCGGGTCCAGCTCCAACGTGCATTCGGTGAGCATGTGCTCCTCGCTGCCCGCTGGAGTCGCACGCGAAATCGGTCGACGTCGGACGTCTTCGACTACACGCGCAACGTGTTCGGTCTGTCGCTCCGGATCGGCTGGGGCGGGTAGGCGGGCTCCCCCGGCAGCCGAAGGGGATGCGAGCGGCCGTGCGCCGGCGCGGCACGGCCGCCGTGTTCGCTGCGGAAAGGGCGCGCCGTCCGCACTGCGAGCTGGTAGTATGCGGCCCATCATGATCCGCTCGATTGCGACCGCCTCGCTCCTGATCTTTGCGTCGACTTCCGCGGCGCTGGCCGCCGATGCGAGCCGCTCGGTCGCGCCGCCCGGCCCCTGTGCCGAGCCGCGCGCCGTCGCGGATGCGCGCGCCGAGGCCTATCCGGTCGTGGGGCCGCTCTCTTCCCTGTTCGATCCCCTCGACGTCGCGGCCGGTCCGCTGGAGAGGGGTCCGCGCAGTCCGGGGCCGTCCGAGGCGCGGGAGAGGATCCGTCCGGGCGCCTGCGAACCGCCGGGCGCGGGCTGCGGAGCGAGCCCCGCTCGGGTGCGGGTCATCGAGGTTCCGCCGGTGACCCCAGGTGTTCGGCCCCCAGGGGCGACCACCTCGGCGCGATGAGCCGCTCCGGTCCGGTCGCCGTGGCCCATCGTGATGCTGCAGGGATCGACTTCGGCTCGAACCGGAGCCGCCGGCCATGAGCCATTCCGCGACGGCGCTCGACGGCGAGGAGGGCGATTGGCTGCGTGCCGTCGCCCGGGATCGGGACGCCGAGGCCTTCCGAGCGCTCTTCGATCGTTACTTTGCGCGGGTCTTCGTCTTTATCCAGAGGCGGATCGGGGATCGCGAGCTCGCCCGCGAGCTGACGAGCGACGTCTTCCTCGAGGTCTGGGCGCAGGCGGGGATGTTCCGGGGGGATGCCCGGGTCTCGACCTGGATCTTCGGGATCGCGCGCTTCAAGAGCCTCGAAGCGGCGCGCGGACAGCAGCGGTTCAAGCGCTCGCGGGTGGTGTCGACGGAGGCAGACTTGATTGCGCGTGTCCCGGAAGCGCGGTCGGCGGCGACCCAGATGGCGGCGCGGCAGGATCTGCGGCGCGTGGCCGAGGCGATGGATCGCCTGCCGCGCGATCAACGGGAGGCGCTCCTGCTGGCGGTGATCGAAGGACTCGAGCCCGAGGAGATCGCGAGCCGACAGCGGATCTCGCGCGATACGGTCAAGACCCGTGTCTCTCGCGCGCGGCGAAGCCTTCGCCGCATGCTCGGCGCGAGCGACGGACGACGTTAGTTTCGAGGGTGCCGGGGAAGCGCTTCGGGAGAGGCGTGGCCGGGCGGGAGCCCGCTGGATGGACGACCGGGCCGTGAGGCCGGGCGAAAGGGAAAGCAGCCGATGGCGCACGATTCGACTCGAGAGCCCCGCCGCGCGCGCTGTCCCGAGAACGTGCTCGCCTGGATCCCGTGGTATCCGGAGGGCGGCCTCGACGAACGCGAGCGGGGTGCCGTCGAGGCGCATGCCGCGCAGTGCAGCGATTGTCGCAGCGAGCTCGATCTGGTCTCCGGGGCGCCGTGGGCGCTCGAAGGGGTCGATCTGCCCGATCGTGAACGGCTCTTCGAAGAGATTTCGGCCCGCATCGCAGCCGACGAGCGCGGAGAGCGGGCGAGGGTGATTCCGATCTCCCGCGGTCGCGGCGTCTCGGCGGAAGACATGGGCCGCATCGAGGCGTGGCTGCTCGATCCCCGCTCGGAGCTCGAGGCCGAGCTCGCGGAAGAACCGGCTGCCGACGACGCGATCGACGCC
>CAZFKD010000374.1:2907-4845 GCA_964519695.1 uncultured Spirochaetaceae bacterium | reverse complement strand
GAGGCCTTCGAGCCGCAGCGGGCGAAGGCGCGCGAGGCGGTGCGGCGCTGTCGCGCGCGGGTCGAGAGCCTCGAGCGGCTGCGCGAGCGGCGCGCGGACCTCCATCGCCATGCCGCCCTCGCCGCCGATCAGGCTGAGCTCGAGGGGCTCGCGATCGCCCGCTTCGCGCGCGGGAGCCTGCTGGCGCTGATCGTGTCGATCAGTCTGCTGGCCGCGCCCGGCGCGGGGCGCGCCGAGGAGGCGGCGGCCGCGGCGGGGGGCGCCGAGCTCGCCGCTCTTCTCTCCGGTCCCGGCTTCTCGAAGGGCGTCGACTCGATCCTCGCCGAGGTGAAGGCGCGTGAGGCGCTGCTCGCGCGGCGCGAGATCGAGCTCGCCGAGCGCGAGGGCGCGGTCAAGGAGCTCGAGGCGATGGTGGCCGAACGCGCCGGGGAGCTCGAACGGATCCGGGCCGAGGTCGAGACGCGCATCCTCGCCTGGAGCGCGCAGGGTCAGGATCGGATCGAGCAGCTGTCGGGCGTCTACTCGGCGATGCCGCCGGCCGAGGCGGCGGAGCTGCTCGGCAAGCTCGATCTCGATCTGTCCGTTTCCGTCATCCGGCAGATGAAGAAGAAGATCTCCGCCAGCGTGCTCGCCGCGATGCGGCCCGATCGCGCGCTGCAGGTCAGCCGGCGAATCCTCCAGCCCCTCGATCCCGCGACCGATGCCCCGCCGGCACGGCCGTATTAGTCGAAAACCCTCGCTCTGGGAGAGCTGATCATGCAGGTCGATCGCATCCGTTCCTTCGAAACCGACTCCGTCGATCCCGCCCGCCCGCGTGGCAACGGGAGATCGCAGGGCTTCTCCGAGCTGATGGATTCGGTCCTCGGTCCATCAGGGAGCGAGCGATCTGCGCAGACCGACGCTGTGGATGCGCGCCGCGAAACGACATCCGGCGAGCGGGCTTCGCGCGATGGCCGCAACGAGGCCGTCGGCGCGCGCAAAGGCAAGCGCGGCGATGGCCCGAACACCGCCCGCGCGGACGCAGCCGGCGAGCGGCCCGGGGAGTCGGGCCGAGCCGAAGAAGAGGCGGTCCAGGCGACGGCCCGCGAAGACGGCGACGAGCAGGAGGAGTCTGAGTCCGGCGAGCGTCCGAGCGGCCTCGAGTCGGAGCTCGTCCCTTCGCCGGGCACCCCGATGCTGGAGTCGGTCGTACCGCTCGCGATCCCCGTCTTCGAAGCGTTGGTCCGGGGCAGCGAAGCCGAAGCGGCCGCCGATGAAGGGATCACCGAGCTCGCGCCCGGTCTGGAGCTCGGGGAGGAAGCGACGCGTTCGGTCGGCGCCGGCGGGCTCGCCGTGCAGGACGCGGGAGAGCTCGCCGAGGCGTCGAGCGGCCGAGCAGTGATCGCCGATCCGCGCGCCCGCGAAGGAGTGCGTGCCGCGATCGAGCAGGCGCTGGCCGGGGGCGACGGGAATCCCGCCGCGCTCGAAGGGCAGGGAGATCCGGTCGGCGCGTCCGAGGCCGAGATCGAGACCGCTCGGCAGGGCGTGTCTCCGAGTGAACGGGGGATCCAGCGCGGGGAAACGCTGCCGCGCGCGGATCTCGCGGCGGCTTATCGGACGGCCGCGGCCGACGCGAATGGCGCGCGCTCGCAGTCCGATCTCGACGGCGATTCTTCCCGCGGTCGCGATGCCGCGTCCGCGCAGACGTCCCCCAGCCCCGCATCGCAGCGGACGCCCGAATCGAGCGCCGTCGCCGCTGCCGCAGTCGAAGGCGCGACGGCGGGTCTCGTGGAAGCGGCCTCCGTCGCCGACGAGACGGCTCCACCGATCCGCCTCGAAGGCCCCGCGGCGCCCAGCGTCCCGCGCGCACCCGAGCTGCCGCCTGCGCCGGCGACCGCGCGCGCCCTCCCGACCGCCGCGCCCGAGGCGATCGCGGTCCAGGCAGAGTGGCTGGCGACG
>CAZFKD010000374.1:0-2892 GCA_964519695.1 uncultured Spirochaetaceae bacterium | reverse complement strand
CTGGTCGCGCAGACCGCCCTCGCGCATTCGATGGCCGAGGACCAGGGTGATCGGCTCTCGCAGGCCTTCGCGAGTCGCGATCTGCGCCTCGATCAGTTCGAGGTCCGCCGCGGCGACCCGAGCGACTCGAATGGGACGGGACAGTTCGGCTCGAGCGACGCGGGCGCGCGGGAGCGCGAGCGCGCACAGGACGAGCGCGGCTTCGATCGCCAGGGCGTCGGCGGTCGCGGGGCGGGGCGCGGCGCGGGAAGCGGCGAAGAAGTCGCTGGACGACCGCCGCGCATCGCATCGAATGGCAACGCCGCAGGGAATGCCGCAGGGATCGACCTGCGGATCTGAGAACGGGGGTCGTTCCGGACGGGGCGACGCATCGCATCGAATCGCGAAGGAGCATGAGATGAGCGCATTGGACGGGGTCGGCATCGATTCGGTCATCCAGGCTGCAAAGGCCCGCGAGGCCGAGCGGGACGCAGTCGGGCAGAACCAGTTCCTCGAGATGCTGGTCGCCCAGCTCGAGAACCAGGATCCGCTCAATCCCCAGGACTCCGCGGATTTCGCGGCCCAGCTCGCCCAGTTCTCGACCGTCGAGCAGCTGATCGCGATGCGCACGGGGATCGACAAGCTCGTCAGCGTCTTCAGCGAATCGAAGGTCGCGGACGCGCCGACGAGGGCGAGTCTCGACCCGGCGAGCCTCGTCGGGCGCGAAGTGGTCGTCTTCGGCAGCCAGATCGAGGTCGACGAGGACCGCAATCCGATCGAGCTGCCGCTGCGCATCGCCGAGACCGCCGTCGAGGCGAACGTCCGGATCTACGACGCAAACGGGAATCTGCGCCATCAGCGCTCGATCCTGACGAACGACGCGAACGGTCGACCGATCGCGATGCGTCCGGGCGATCACAGCTTCGACTTCGATCCGCGCGCACACAACCTGCCCGAAGGCGTCTATCGCATCGAGTTCGATGCCAGGGGCACCGACGGCGAGGCCATCACGATCCTGCCGATGGTGACGGGCGTCGTGACGGGTGCCATCGTGGCGGGACAGCCGGCGATCCGGATGGGCAATCGCCTGTTCTCGGTCGACGACATCCTCGAGGTGCGGCTCGCGCCGGGATCGGGCGGCTCGAGCACGGCGAGCGAGTCGAGGGAGACGGGCGGCGGCCAGACGGTGCGGCGGCCGATCGGCCGGACGCCGGTGGCGTCTTGAGCTTCGCGCAGGTGTTGCGAGAGGTGATCGAAGAGGACGACGGCCTCGTCCTCCATCTCTCGGCGTACGAACGATGGATCGCGGCCTCGGACGCGCCGGGCGGAAGGTCCGCCCGGGCGTGGGGAGCGATCCGGGAACGATCACGGAAGATCGCGGCAGTGGCGGGCGCTTTTCTCGCGCTCGCTTTCAGAAGGAGTGGATCCGAATGTCATTGACCAATGCGCTTTCCAGCAGCGTGAGCGGCCTCGCGGCGGCGTCGACGCAGATCTCCGTGATCGGCGACAACATCGCCAACGCGAATACCCCGGGCTTCAAGGAGAAGCGGGCGGAGTTCACCGCCGTGCTCGGCCAGAACATCACGGCCGGCGCGGGCTTCGCGCAGATCGGCGCGGGCGTGCGCGTGAACGACGTCGGGATGATCTTCTCCCAGGGCGTCTTCGAGCAGACCCAGCGCGGCACCGATCTCGGCATCGAGGGTCGCGGCTTCTTCATCGTCGATGGGAACCTCGGCCGCGCCTATACGCGCAGCGGCGCTTTCGGCTTCGATGCGAGCGGCTGGTTCGTCGACTCGAACGGCAACCGGGTCCAGGGCTACGGCATCGATCCGGCGACGGGGGCGTCGAATGGCGTGCTCGGGGACATCCAGATCAACGTGCCGCTCTCCCCGCCTCAGCCGACGACCCAGATCCAGCTCGGCATCAACCTCGACGCCGAAGAGCCGCTGCTCACCGGCATTGCGTTCGATCCCGCCGACGCGACCGCGACCTCGAGCGGCCGGGAGGTCGTGACCGTCTTCGACTCGCTCGGGACCCCTCGCCAGGCGACGATCTTCTTCCAGCACTCCGACGTCAACGAGTGGACCTACCATGTCACGCTCGCGACCGCGGACTCCGATCAGGCCGGCGCGACGACCGATCCGTTCGTCGTCCAGGGCAGCGGCACGCTCGAGTTCGATACCAACGGCACGCTCGTCTCGGTCAATGGGGGCGGCACGACCTACCCGACGATCACCTTCGGCTTCAATCCGGCCAACGGCGCCGCGACGGCCCAGCCCATCGACTTCACGATGGGACCGCTCTCTTCGGGCGGAACCGTCACCGGCCCGCCGTCGACCCAGTTCAACCAGCCCCAGGTCACGAACTTCGTCAGCCAGGACGGCTTCGCCCCGGGCACGCTCTCGGCACTCCAGATCGACGCCGACGGCCGCTTGAACGGCGTCTTCTCGAACGGCATCACGACCTCCCTCGCCCAGCTCGCGCTCGCGAACTTCGGCAACGTCGAGGGACTGACCGACATCGGCGGCAGCCAGTTGATCGAGTCGCTCGATTCCGGGCCGCCGATCATCGCCGCCGCGAACAGCGGAAACCTCGGCGCGATCCGCGCGAGTGCGCTCGAGAAGTCGAACGTCGATCTCGCCCAGCAGTTCGTGAACCTGATCGTCGGGCAGCGGGCCTTCCAGGCGAATACGCGGACGGTCTCGGTCGCGAACGAGCTGCTCTCGAACCTGGTTTCGCTCGGCCAGTAGGCCGGGACTCGCGCCGTCGATCCGCCCGCCGCGATGCCGCGGCGGGCGGATTCGGACGGTTCGCCGGATCGCCCATGGTATTCTCCGCGCCGCGCGGGGGGAGCTCATGGGACCAGCGGATCGTCGGTGAGCGCAAGCGTAAACGCCGCACGGTTTTGTGTCC
>CAZFKD010000373.1:627-4871 GCA_964519695.1 uncultured Spirochaetaceae bacterium | reverse complement strand
CCGATCCGCGCTTCGACCGAGGCGCTCTCCGCGCCGATCGCCTCCGGCGTCAGGAAGGCCGGAATCCGCACGGCCTGCGACGCCGCGTCCGCCGCTTCTTCGGCCCCGCCGAGCACGGCCGTCGCCTGCGCGACCCCCGCGACCTCGCCGATCAGGACCCCGATCTGCTCGACCGGATCGCGCAGCGCATCCCGCGCGCGCTTGAGGGCCGCCAGGGCCTCGGCGCCGCGGCGATAGGCGCGCTCGGCACTGCGCCCCCGAAGCTGCCGCCGGGCCTGCCCCATGCGCTCGACCCCCGCGTCGATCCCGGCGACGACGCCGTCCAGCGCGGCCGCGCGCAGCGCATCCTCGGGCGTCCGGGCCTGCTCGCTCTTCGATTCGAGCAGCGCCTTCTCGTCGGCGGCGCGCTCGGCGAGGGATTGCACATCGGCCATCTGCTCGCGCAATGCGGTCGCGGCGGCATCGAAGGCGGGACGGAGCGCGAGGGCGGCATCCGGATCGCTTGCGCGCGCGAGCGCCTCGAGCAGGGCGGCCGATTCTCCGACGCGGGCGCGCTGGGCCTCGATCAATCCGTCGAGGGCGCCGGCGAGATCGCGCTCGCTCTTTCGCGCGATCTCGTCCGCCAGGATGAGCGCCCGGCGCAGGGTCACGTCGAGGTTGTGGCGCGGATCGGTCTCGTCGGGCCGCATCGGCGACGCTTCCCGGAACCAGTCCGCGGCTTCGTGGAGCCGCGCGAGGGCCTCGTTCGGCTTCGAGGCGACGAGCGCATCGGCGACGGCGACCGCCGCCATCCCGAGGTTGTAGCTCGCCGCATAACGCAGCGCGTGGTCGTCGACGGCATCGCGGCGCGCCTCGCGGTAGAGGGTGCTCGCAAGCTCGGGATCGCCGGCTGCGAGCGCCGCGTTCGCGCGATTGAAGCGCGCCCGGGGATCTTCTTCGCGCGCCGCATCGGCCGGCGCGGCGCCGGGCGCGGCCCCCGCCGCTCCTGCGCCCGGGGCAGCCTGGGCATCGTCCGTCGGAACGGAGACGGGCGAGGGGCCGGTCGCCTCCTCCTCTTCTTCCGCGCGCGCCGAGAAGGGCAGCGACACGCCTGCGGCGAGCAGTGCGCCGCAGAGCAGCAGGGCCGCCGCTCGGCCCGCCCCCTCTGCGACCTCCGATCGCCCCCGATCGGCGCCTGCGCGCGGGCGCCGCGAGCCGCCGCCCGCCATCGCCGACGCGCCGAGCACGAGCGCTGCGAGCGCGATGGCGACGAATCCCTGATAGGTCTCGCCCCGGATCGAGCGGCCGCGCGCTTCGAGCTGGCCGCGGGTCAGACGCGCGATATGGGCGTCGTAGATCGAGGCGAGATCGAGCACGCCCGTGCCGGCCGGGACGTAGGCGCCGTCGGTCGCGAGGGCGATCTCGCGCAGCAGATCTCCGTCGAGGCGGCTGATGACCGGATTGCCTTCGGCATCGCGGACCTGCGTTCGGGAGCCATTGTCCGGATCGCGCACGAAGATGGGGCTGCCGACCTCGTCCCCGAAGCCGATCGTGATGATCTTGATGCCCGCCTCGGCGGCCTTCTTCGCGGCGTCGAGGGCGAAGGAGTCGTGGTCTTCGCCGTCCGTGATGAGGATGAGCGCGCGCTGGGCGGGGCCCGGCTCGCCGAGCCCGGCGACGGCGCGCAGGATCGGCTCGGCCAGGCGCGTGCCCCCGCGCGAGACGCTATGCGGACCGGCGCCGTCGAGGGCGAGGCGCAGGAAGCTCTTGTCGGGCGTCATCGGCGACAGGATGCTCGCCCGGCCCGCGAAGGCGATGAGCCCGACCTGGTCGTTCTCGAGATAGGCGAGCAGATCGCTGATCTCGGCCTTCGCGCGCTCGAGCCGCGAGGGCCGCGCGTCGTCGGCCAGCATCGAGCGCGAGACGTCGAGGGCAATCATGATCTCGGCCCCGACCCGCGGCGTCGCGACGAAGCTCTCGCCCCATTGCGGGCGCATGAGCGCCGCGACCATCGCGAAGCCCGCGAGCGCGTAGAGCGCGAGCCGCGCGGCGCGGCGCCAGGCGGCCGGTCGCTCGATCAGGCGATCCGCGAGGCGGCCGGCGACGAGGCGATCGAGGCGACCCGAGCCGCGCCGATCGAGCGCGATCAGGACCGCGACGACGAGGGCCCAGAGCCAGAGGCCGTGGACGAGCGCGGGATGGGCGATGTGGAGCGCCTCGAGGTTCAAGCGGGCAACCTCCGCAGCCAGCTGCCCGCCAGCAGCAGCGCGAGGGTCGTCGCGGCCAGGGCCGCCGCGACGAAGGGCCGGTAGTGGTAGTCGTATTCGAGGTAGCGGAGCTCGGCGACCTTGCTGCGCTCGAGCCGGCCGATCTCCGCGACGACCTCGCGCAGCCCCGCCTCGTCGGTCGCGTGGAAATAGCGGCCGTCGCTCGCCTCGGCGATCTGCCGCAGGGTCTTCTCGTCGAACTCGACGGGCATGGGCTGGAGCGTGACGCGGCCGTCCATCCGGCGGACGGGAAAGGGCGCGGAGCCGGTATAGCCGGCGCCGATGGTGTAGACGCGGATCCCGAAGCGCGCGGCGAGCTCGGCGGCTTCGAGGGGCAGGACGTCGCCGGCGTTGTGGACGCCGTCGGTCAGCAGGATGGCGACCTTCGAGGCCGTCTCCTGGCGCCGCAGGCGCTCGACGGCGAGGGCGAGACCGTCGCCGACCGCCGTGCCGTCCTCCGCGGGATCGTCCGGCGTCGCGAGCTCGTCGAGGATCGCGAGGACGCTGCCATGGTCGAGGGTCAGGGGGCAGAGCCCGTCGGCATAACGCGCGAAGGCGACGATGCCGATCAGATCGTCGGGCCGCCCCTCGCCGAAGCTTCCGCCGCCCTTCACGAAATCCTTGAAGATGCGCTTCACGACGTCGAGCCGGCTCGTGCTCGTATCGCCACGCACGAAGTCACGCGCCTCCATCGAGCCGGAGCGGTCGACGACGACGGCGATCGCGATGCCCTCGCGCTCGACCTGGCTGACGGCGTTGCCCGTCCGCGGGCCAGCGAGGGCGAGGGCGAGGGCGAGCGTCGCGAGGGCGAGCAGCAGCGCGGGCAGCCAGGCGAGCCGCTCGCGCAGGGAGCGGCGGCCGCCCGCGACGAGCGCGAGGCTCGAGAACGTGACGCTCGATCGGCGGCGATCGACCTGGAAGAAGACCCAGGGCGCGAGCAGCGCCGAGAGGAGGAGCCAGGGATGGCTCAGCTCGAGGCCGGCGAGATCAGGCATCGCGGCCTCCCGCATCGCCCTGCCCGCTCGTCGGACTCGCCGAGGCGGCGTTCGCGGCGCCGGGAGCCGGTGCGCGCGCGAGATCGCGGGTGTCTTCGAGGAAACGTTCGGCGGCGGCGATCGACTCGCGAACGACCTCGGCCTCGGGCCGATAGCCGGCGAATTTGACGAGATCGGCCTGGACGAGGAAATCGCGCAGCAGCCGTTGATGGGAGCGCGCGAGATCCGGTGAGCGGCCCATCTCGTTCAGGAACTCCTCGGTCGTCAGCTCCGGCGAGCGCAGTGCGAAGCGATTCTCGAGATAGCGCCGGACGACGAGCGAGAGCTCGACGTAGAAGGCATCCAGCGCCTCGGGCCCCGGCGTGCCGCGCGCGAGCAGCTGATCGAGCTCGCTGCGCGCGATCTCGTAGGCGCTCCGGCTCCGGCGGCGCGAACGATGGGCCGCGAGCGCGCGCAGCAGCGCCGGCGCGGCGAGCGCGAGCAGGAGCAGGAAGGCGCCGAGCCCGGCCCAGAGCGGCCATCCGCCGAGCTCCCGTCGGCCGAGATCCGGATGCGGGGGGCGCAGCTCGAGCGGCGCGTCCGCGGCGAGGATCGTCGCGACGTCGAGGGCGATGCGCTCGGTCAGGATCTCGTAGGCGTCCTCGCCCTCCGGCGCGGGCTTCTGCCCGGGGCGGCGATCGACGAATTCGATGCGCAGCGCCGGGATCGACGTCTTTCCGGATCGCTTGGGCTGGAGCCGATAGCGCTGCCGCGCTTGCACGCCGCCGTCGGCGGTCTGCTTCTCGCTCGGCGCGAAGTCGACGATCTCGAAGCGCCCGAGCGCTTCGCCGAACTCGGGCATCAGGAGCTCGACCCCGGCCTCCGCCCGAACTTCGAGGGCGAGCTCGACGACGTCGCCGATCCGCGGCTCGGCGGGCGAGATGCGGAGCGTGACCGAGACCGGGCCGGACGCGTATTCGCGCACGATCGCATCGCCGTCCGGCGCGCTCTCCGCGGCCGGCTC
>CAZFKD010000373.1:0-617 GCA_964519695.1 uncultured Spirochaetaceae bacterium | reverse complement strand
CTGCATGAAATTGAATAAAAATGCAATTGCAAGCGCCGGCACCGATAGCGGCAGCCCCGCCGACGCGAAAACGGCGGCCGAGACGAAGAGCGTTCTCGCGGCGAGCCGCGCGCGCGAAGCGACACGCGACGCCGAGCGATGCCGCGCGCTCATCGCCGCCTCCGCTTCCCGCGCATTCGGAAGAAGCGCACGAGGGGATCCACGACGTCCCCGCCCGCATCGACGTGGATGAAATCGATGCCGAGCGATCGGAAGCGGCGCTCGAGCGCCTTCACGCGCCCGGCCGCGACGACGCCCGCCGAATCCCGAAAGCCCTGCGAGCCGGTATCGACGATGCGCGTCGTCCCGAGCTCCGCGTCGCGCAGGGCGACGAGGCCGACGTCGGGAATGGCGAGCTCGGCGGGGTCGGTGACAAGGACGGCGATCACGTCGTGCTTGCGATTCGCCGCGAGCAGCGCCTTCTCGTAGCCCTCGTCGAGGAAATCGCTGACGACGAAGCAGATCGTGCGCCGGCGCGTCACGCGCATCAGGAACTCGAGGGCATGGCGCAGATCCGTCGCCTCGCGCGGCGAGCGCGGGCGGCGGCCGAGCTGCGCGAGGCCGGGAATCCGCGCGAG
>CAZFKD010000372.1:0-4875 GCA_964519695.1 uncultured Spirochaetaceae bacterium | reverse complement strand
GCCCGGCTTCAATGATTCGGGTGCGGTCGTCTTTCGAGCCGACCTGGTCGGCGGGACGTCGTCATCCGGCATCTTCGCGTCTTTCGGAGGGGACTCGTATCCGATCGCCTTGCTGGGGGATGCCGCGCCGGGAGTGAGTGGCGCGACGTTCACATCCTTCGCCTCTCCCAACATCGGCGCGTTCGGTCAGATCGGCCTGCTTGTGGGTCTCGACTCGATCCAGAACCCAAGTGCTTTGTACCTGCCGGAGCCCAAAGCTTCGACGCCGCTCGTGTTGTGTCTCGTCGGCGCCCTCTACCTCATGAATCGTCTTCGGTCTTGCCGATCGATGCATGCGTTGCCCGGAGCAGGCGAGCGGACTCACGGTCGTCGGACGCACGACGAGAGATCCAACTTCCCCGAACGGGCCCCCAAGAGGGCAAGTTGACTTAAATGGCGTTATCGGTCGTGCTGAAAACTGGGCTTGTATCGCTTATCCGCCTGTTCTCCTCCCCATCGGTCCGAAAAGAAACCGGCACGAACGGGTTCCGCCGACGGAACACCGATCCCGACGAGACTCAGTGCGGACCGAGAACGCCGCGTGGCTCTCCTCCATCGCCGCTAACTTCGCGCGGCAACTGCTCGAGCGGACATCCTTGATGCGAACACGCCCGGACATCCGAACCGCCCACCGACCCTCATCGCGAGAAACCTCGCGGCTGCTGGAGCGCGCGAGCGGCAGCCCCGATGCGCCCGTCCACCCCGAGCCGATCCTGCTCCACACGACCCCGAACCCGGCCCTCGCACGAACGGTCGAGCATGCCCCGCGCATCATTCGCGAGCGCCCACGCAGGGCGACCTGCAGCGGCGTCGCATGGTTTCACGGCGACTGCCTCGCGACGATCCATCTGGTCGACGACGCGGTCCACACCTACCGCTTCGACGCAGAGACAAGGTCCCTGATCCCGATCCAATCCCTGGTATATCTGGACTGCTTCGCGAAGCCGGAGAACCTCGCCTTCTCGCGGGACGGCCTCCTGCTCGCGATCACCAACAGCCGGGACGGCGCGGTCCACGTCTTCGCCGTCGACCCCGCGACCCATCTCGTCGATCCGCAGCCGCGTGCGACCCTTCGCGCGGAAGGCGACGTCAATGCCCACGGCGTGAGCTTCTCGCCCTGCTCGAGATTCCTCGCCTTCACCACCGTCGACGAGCCGGGATTCGTTCGCGTCGGCCGCATCCATCGGGACGCGTCCGGCCGGATCGATGCGGAATTCGTGCAGAGCCTGCCCAACCCGCACGCTCCGCTCAAGCCGAAAGGCATCGACTTCTCACCGGACGGCCGCTTCGTCTCCATATGTTATTCGCCGAATGCGAAAAAGGAGAAGAAACGCGGCATGGGAAGGCTTTTCGCAGGCATCGCCAGGACCTTCGCAGACCGGCGCCCCAATGGTTTCCTGCTCATCTACCCGCACGACGAGGGCCGGATCGATCCGATCCCGATCCCGAGCGCGGACGGACGTCTTCGACTGAACAACCCCGACGACGTGAAGTATTTTCCGAATCGATCCCTGCTCGTCGTGACCGACCAGGCCGCCGACACGGCGACGCTCGTGCAGATCGAGGAGGGAAGCGGCGCGCTCGGCGAGCGGGTCATGACGCTCGCGAACCCGAGCGCGCGGCTGAGCTTCCCGCACGGCATCGGAATCTCGGAAGACGGCCGCTACCTGGCCATCGCGAACTACGGCGACGACAAGCTCGCGATCTACGCGCCATGGGGCGAAGCCGATCTCGACCGATCTTCAGCGGGCTGACGCCTTCGTCAGGCGTCGAAGCAGGCGGCCCCAGCGACTCTTCTCGCGCGGAGAACGAAATCCGCCGAGCTGCGCGACCGCCGCCGGGCAGAGCACGGGCCTCAATCCCCAGACCGCCTCCGCGATGCGGCGCGAAGGACGGCGAGGAAGCACCTCGACTTCGTTCGCCGCGTAGAGATGGGCGAGGTCGAGAAACGCCTGCCGCGTGATCGGCAACGCCTCACCCTCCGGAGTCGAGAGCAGGAGCGGATCGGATCCCGCCTGATACGACCGCACCGCACGGGCGAGAGACGCCCGGTCGACCTGCGCCCAGAGGAAGACCAGCCGAGCGGCCTCGTCACCGATCTCTTCGCAGAGCTCCGGCGAATCGATGGGGCAGATCGACGGCCGACCCCGCGGATTGCCACACACCGCGTGATAGCGCCCCGCTCGCTCCAGGCAGGATCGCTGGCCCCAGGCCCGCAGGATCGACGCGGTTCCGAGAAGATGAGCCTCGAAGGACGTCCCCGTATGGTCCGGCGCGACGCGGACGCGATCCCAGATCGCAGTGGATTCGTTCGCCATCGGCGTTCCTCCGGCCTCGATGCCAACCGGGCGTGCGCATTCCGCCCAGGATGAAAATGGGCCGGGTATCGGGCTCGCATACGTCACGCAGACCGAGTCCGCATCACCGCGCGTGATGGCGGCGCGAGACCGCCCCTTCATCGTCCCATCGTCGTAGCACGCAAGCGTTTCGAGGCCGATTGCCCGAATACCCGTCGGGTTCGTCCCTGAGCCCGAGGTCCGCCCGAGTCGATCGACATCCGGCGACGCGTGATCCCTCACGCGACACCGGCCACGCGCGCGCACCACGCTTCGTGCAGATGCTTCAGGATCGCGGGGTAGACGAGATGGCGTCGGAAGGGGTCGATCAGCGCCATGTAGAGCGAAGTGATGCGGCCGACCGGGGCGACGTGGATCGCCCAGTACAGCCGGTAGCCCGCCGCATGCGGCTGCAACGCATACACCGAGAACGCGTGGACGGTCGCGTTGCGGATCTCTCCGACGGCCTCGCGTTCGTGGACGTAGAGCGTGGTGAAGATTCCCTCGGACGTACCGGGTTCGACCGAGGAACGCCGACGGTCCTCCTCGCTCAGCCGTTCGAGATGGCTGGTCCCGCGGTCGCTCGGCGCGTCGGAGCGCGGTGCGTCCCAGCCGAATGCGCGTCCGAGGCGCCATCGCAGCGCGAACAGGGCGCGCACCGCGGGATTGACCCGCGTGTCGGATCCTTCCGCCAGGAGCGCGCGCACGTCGGCGATCGTGCGGCCGCTCCCGCCGCCAGGCAGCTCCACACGCCAGACGTCGTGGAGCGGCACGTCCTCGAGCAGCGCGTGGGCGCGCAGGGGAAGAGCACGGTACTCGTCGGCGGTCGCGCGAGACCAGACACGCATGGTGGCCTCCCCGGGCGCCCGACGACACTAGCACCGATCGTCTGCCGGGTGCGTGCTCCGGGACGACGATCCGCGCGATGAGCGAGCGGATCGTATTCCTCATCCGCCCCGCGAACCCTCGAACGTCTCGCGTCTCGATCCGCCGCGGCGCCGACGCGCCGAGAGCGTCCGTCCGGCGACCAGCGCAGAGAGCAGGGTCGCCGGTCCCGTCGGTTCGGGCAGGACCTCGACGGAGCCGATGTCGCACTCGGCGGTTCCGTTTCCGTCGCCGTCCAGCGGCCGCGCGATGCCGCGCTGATCGACGGCCACGAAGCAGGCGACCGGATCGCCGCCGTCGATCAACGGGCTCCCGGGGAGAGGCAGGTGGGTGTCGGTCGGGCCGCCGTTGTCCGCGAGCGCTGCCAGGAGCGGGTCGGTGTTCTCGAGATCGCCGATCTCGACGAGACCGCAGGACGCATCGTCGGACAGGTTGTAGCCATCGCTCATGAAGAGCCCGGAGCAGTTCTCGCTCACGAGCGGGCTCGCGAGGACAGTCGACTCGAGCTCGACCACCGCCCCCGGAAGCACCGCGATGTTCGCGCCGATCGGCGCGGCGTTGCCGAAGAACGTACTGTGTCGAATGATCGTCGTCGTCGGCGTCTCGTTCCCTACGAGCAGACCGCCTCCAGCGCGATCGTCTCCGGTCGTCGCGTTGCCGGAGATCGTCGAGTCGATCAGGTGGAGGATCGCGCCGTTGACGATGCCGGCGCCCGCGTTGCCCGTGGTCTCGTTGCCGTCGATCGTGCAGCGCGAGATGCGTGCTCGGCCGGCGTCGATCGCGATGCCGCCGCCGTTGTAGGCTGCATTGCCCGTGACGCGGCAGTCTTCGAGCTCGAGCGATGCGGGCCCGGTGATTTGCAGGCCGGCTCCGCGCTCGAAGGCGTCGCCGAAGCCGTCGGCGATCGTGAGTCCGCGAATCGAGACCGATCCGCTCTGGACACGGAAGATCCGGTGGGCTTCGTTCCCGCTGACGACGAGCGCGTCGGCGCCGGGTCCGGCGATCGCGAGGTCCGACCGGATGGCCGGCAGCGGGGCCTGGAGCACGACCGTGCCCGCGAGGCCGCTCGCGAACTCGATCTCATCGGCACCGCTTCCTGCCGCGCAGCCTCCGCTGGCGAGATCCGAATTGGCTGCGATGATCGCGGCTCTGAGCTCGCAGGCTCCCACCGCCCCGACATCGCCGAGGGAATCGACGACCAGCGTCGCCGCCGGCGCGGAGCTCGCCGAGGCGACGACCCACAGCAAGCCGGCGAAGATCCGCGCGATGACATCGGCCCGGCGGCCGAAGAGCAGAGCGGCGGCGACTCGCGGGACTGCATCCGGACGAGAGAGCGGGCTCGCTGAGAGCAGCGATCGGGTCGAATCGAACTTGTTCATGACGAGTCCCTCGTGGCGCTCTCGCGCCGGCGGCGGCGCCCGCCGCACCGGGCGGCAGGCATCGGCTTTTCCGCCGTTCTTCGGATGCAGAGACGTGCGGCGTCCGGGATCGATATCGGACCCGGGCGGGGACGATGCGTCGCGAGGCTCCGTTCCCGCTGCGGCCCGACGATCGAGCGGCGATGCGCACACCGGTCAGGCGCTCGAGAACCTCGAGCAGGGCCGCGTCATGCGCG
>CAZFKD010000371.1:0-4877 GCA_964519695.1 uncultured Spirochaetaceae bacterium | reverse complement strand
CGTCGTGACCTGGGTCAGGTAGCCGCCGGTCGTGTGCAGGATGCCCTTCGGCTTTCCGGTCGTGCCGCTCGTGTAGAGCAGGAAGAGCGGATGCTCGGCGTCGAGCTTCGCGGGCTTGCAGTCGGCGGAGACCTTCGCCATCTCCTCGTGCCACCAGAGGTCGCGGCCCGGCCGGATCTCGACGGGCTGCTTCGTCCGCTCGACGACGATCACCTTCGAGACGCTCGGCGTCTGCAGGACCGCCGCATCGACCGTCGCCTTGAGGCCGAACTTCGCGCCCTTGCGCCAGCCGCCGTCCGCCGTCACGACGAGCTTCGCCTCGGCGTCGTTGATGCGGTCGCGCAGCGCGTCCGCCGAGAAGCCGCCGAACACGATCGAATGCGGTGCACCGATCCGCGTACAGGCCAGCATCGCGATCGCGAGCTCGGGGATCATCGGCATGTAGAGGCAGACGCGATCGCCCTTCTCGATGCCCTGGGCCTTCAGCACGTTCGCGAAGCGGCAGACCTCGCGATGGAGCTGGCCGTAGGTCAGCACGCGTGTATCGCCGGGCTCGCCTTCCCAGATGATCGCGGCCTTGTTCTTGCGCCAGGCGCCCGGGCCCTCGAGATGGCGATCGAGGCAGTTGTAGGAGACGTTCGTCTTCGCGCCGACGAACCACTTCGCGAACGGCGGCTTCCAGTCGAGCACCTTCTTCCAGGGCGCGAACCAGGCGACGTTCTCCTTCGCCATCTTCGCCCAGAACTGCGTCGGGCTCTTCGCGCCCAGCTTCCGGTATTCCGCGACCTGTTTCTTGCTCCAGTTCGCCTGCTTCGAGAACTCCGGCGACGGCTTGAAGGAGCGCTTCTCCTTCAGGAGGGATTCGATGTCGGGCATGCGAGCCGCTTCCTTTGCTGGGCGCCCGGGCGGATCGCCGAGGCGGGCCCCCGGCGGACCGTCTCGACGTCCTTCGGACGGATCGTCGTTTCAGGCCCCCTGGACCCAGGCCTCGAGCGCTTCGATCGATTTCGGAATCTCGCGGGTCAGGTTCAGGATGCCGCTCTCGTTCACGACGACGTCGTCCTCGATCCGGATCCCGATGCCCCGAAACGCGGGGGGCGCCTTCTCGTCGTCGGCGGCGACGTAGAGCCCCGGCTCGATGGTATAGGCCATCCCCGGAGCGAGCGGACGGGGCTTCGTTCCGCGCTCGCCGTCCTTGACGACATAGGCGCCGACGTCGTGGACGTCGAGGCCGAGCCAATGGCTCGTGCCGTGCATGTAGTAGGGGCGGTAGAGCTCCTTCGCGATGATCTCCTCGGCCCCGCCGTCGAGGATGCGGAGCGAGCGCAGGCCGTCGACGAGCACGCGCAGCGCCGTCTGATGGATCTCGGGAAGCGTCGTGCCCGGCTTCGACGCATCGAGCGCCGCCTGCTGGGCGGCGAGCACGACCGTGTAGAGATCGCGCGCCGCGCCCTCGAACTTCCCGCCGACGGGATAGGTCCGCGTCACGTCGGAGGCATAACCCTGATATTCGACGCCGGCGTCGATCAGGACGAGCTCGCCGGCGACGAGCGGCTGATCGTTGCGGATGTAGTGGAGGATCGTCGCGTTCCGGCCGCCGCCGACGATCGTGTTGTAGGCGGGCCCGGCGCCGCCGCGGGTGCGGAAGACCTGGCCGAGGGCGGCCTCGAGCTCGTACTCGAAGCGGCTGGGCTGGGCGAGGCGGGCGGCGGCGCGGTGGGCCTCGAGCGAGATGCCGGCGGCGTGCTGCATCAGGGCGATCTCTTCGCTCGATTTGACGAGCCGCATCTCGTGGACGAGCAGGCGCGGATCGACGAGAGCCTCTGCGGGGAGCACTCCGCCGCGGGACTGGCGCCGGATCTCGTCCTGAAGCGCGACGATTCGGCCATCGATCGCGGGGTCGCGGCCGAGGGTGTGGTAGATGCGGGCGGCACCGCGGACGAGGGCGGGGAGCTTCTCGAGAAACGCGTCCCGGGGATGGGCCTCGTCGGCGCCGTAGTCGGCGACGGCGCCCTCGACGCCCGGGCGATAGCCCGTCCAGGTCTCGACGGCGCGGTCGCGCGGCTGGACGAAGAGCGTGTAGCTCGGCTGGTCGGGCCGGGTCGAGAGGACGGCGAGCGCGTCGGGATGATCGAAGCCCGTCAGATACCAGAAATCGCTGTCCTGGCGGAACGGGTACTCGGTGTCGGCCGAGCGCACGGCAAGCCGCGCGCCCACGAAGATCGCGACGGCGTTCGGACCCAGAGAATCGAGCAGTTGCTGGCGCCGTGCGGCGAACACGGGCGGCAGTCTATCCCATCGCTCGCCGCGTCAAGTCGACGGGTTACATGCGGCCCTGAGCCGCGTCGAGGGCCTGCGAGGCGCGCAGCGCGTCGGTGCGGTCGGCGGAGGAGCGTACATGGATGCAGCCTGCGATGGCAGCCAATCGAGGGGGCGAATGCGTTCAAGGCCGCGCCGATGCGAGGATTTCGGGTGAACCGGCGGTGGGTGGCTCGGGGGACAGGACTCGAGTGCATCCTGAAGCGGCAGTCGGTCCGCGGGCTTCCGACACGCTGTTTGCGCGAAAAAAATCGAGGGAGTTCAGGCATTTATGACGTCGTTGGAGAAATCTTCAGGCCTGGCACGCAATCTGCTTTAGAAGAGAACGTTCGATAGGAAAACTGGCTGGCCCGAGCGGTTAAACACGGGCGCGTTCGTCCGGGCCGGCCAGTAATCCTCTCCAACTGATCCAGGAGACCGATCCCCTCCTGCTCGAAGTCGCCCCCTCCCGAATCGCCGCAAGGCACTCAGGAGGGGGCGATTCCGTTTGGGCGTCCGTTTGGGCGCAGGCTCGTCGGGTCGGCCGGTTCAGCTGCCGGATTTCGTCGACGGGCGCGCCGAGGCCTTCTTGGCGCGCGCGCCGCGGCGGCTGCGGCCCGAGCGGCGTCGCGAGCGGCGCGGGGCTTCGTCGGATTCTGCCTCGCCGGCTTCCTGAGCCGGCTCGGCTTCTGCCGTGACTTCGTGACGCGCGAGCACGCCGACGATCTCTTCTCCGAATTCGTGCACGAACCAGTCCTTCAGCCCGTCGATGCCCTTGACCTCTTCGGCGCGCTTCGGATTCGCCCAGGCGATCGCCTCGAGCGCCGCATTCGGACAGAGCACGCCCGGGTCGAGCGCGAGCGACTGGGCGCGCGGGCCGCGCCATTCCTTCAGCGCAGCGAGCCTCTTCTCCGTCGGGCGATCCATGCGGCGACGCACGGCTGTGTCGAGGCGCGGGATCGGGCCGTGCGGCTTGCGCAGGCCCTTCTTGACGGCGGCGATCATGTCCTTGCCGAGGCGCTTCAGGATCAGGTCCGTGATGCCCTTGATCTCGGCGAGCGAGTCGAGGTCGGAGACCTTCTCCCGGCTGATCTCGAGCAGCGTCCGATTGCCGAGCACCTTGAACGGCGGGCGATCGATCTCCCGCGAGCGCTGATCGCGGAGCAGATAGAGCTCGCGGAGCACGGCGAGCGAGACGGGATCGAGGGCGCGGGCGCCCGTGATGCGCAGGTAGCCGAGCTCGTCGAATTCGCGATCGGGCCAGCGCCGGCCGCAGAGGGTCTCGAAATCGTTCTTCGCCCAGTCGAGGCGTCTGGCGCGCACGAGCTCGTCTTCGAGGGTCTCGGCGAGTCGGATCAGGTAGTGCACGTCCGAAGCGGCATAGCTCAGCTGCTTCTCGGTGAGCGGTCGTCGCGACCAGTCCGACCGCTGCTCGTCCTTGGGCAGCGACACGCCGAAATGTTTCTCGACGAGCGCTGCGAGCCCGATCGCCGGATATCCCAGCAGCTGGGCCGAGACCATCGTGTCGAAGAGATTCGTGAACTCGAAATTGCAGTCGCGCTTGAGGACGTAGATGTCGTACTCGGCGGCGTGGAACAGGGTCTTGACTTTCGGCGACGCGAAGACCGCGCCGAGGGGTTCGAGCTCGGCCGCGCCCCCGAGCGCGATCGGATCGACCAGCCAGCAGCCATCGCGCGTCGCGATCTGGACCAGACAGACCTTGTCGAAATAGTGGTAGAAGCTGTCCGCTTCCGTGTCGAAGGCGACGATCTCTTCACGCAGAAGCTGCTTGGCGAGTCGCTCGAGCTCGGACCGCTGCGTGATGATTTCGTAGTCGCTCAATTCCATCTCGCTGGACCGACCGGAACGAGTCCAGCGCCCCCTTGGACACACCCGACCGAGCGCGGCGCGTCGCCTCGTGAAACCTCATCGGCTGGGGGGCTCGACGGCCGCCTGAAGGTGCGGCCGACGGACAATCTAGCCAACGCGGTGGCGGCCCGAAACCCGGGAATTCGGGCCTCTCGGGCCTTCCTGCAGCGAACTTGCCTCCGCCGTCGCTCCGCGCCCCGTCCTGCGCAGGCGCCCGCGAACGTCTGGCGGCGCCTCCGAGCGGGCTCGGGCGGGCGGCCGGGCGGGCCGGGAGCGCTGGCGCGCAGAGGCGGGAAGGGGGTATCGACTGGGCCATGACCCGCCTCGCCGTTGCGCTCGAAGCCGCTCTCGATCCCGCCGCGGCGGCCGTCGTTCTCGCGGCCACGATCGAAGCGGCGCTAGGCGAGTCGGGGGCGATCGCAGGTGCCTTCGTCTTCTCGACGGCCGCGGCCGGCAGCTCGGGCGAGGCGGTCGGCGGCCAGCTCGCGGCCCGCTGGCCGGGAGCCACCTTGCTCGGGACGAGCTTCGAGGGGCTGATGCTCGACGGTCGCGTCTGGCAGGGCGAGCCGGCGGTCGCGGTGCTCGCCTGGACGGCGGGGCCCGGTGCGCCCATCCCGATCGTCTGCGAAGTCGGGCGGCGAGACCCGGACGGGCTCGCGGAGGAGATCGTATCGGCGGGCGATCGGGTCGTCCCGGGTCCGGACGACCTG
>CAZFKD010000370.1:0-4881 GCA_964519695.1 uncultured Spirochaetaceae bacterium | reverse complement strand
ATGCGCTCGCCCCGGCTGGCGTCGCCCCGTGGTCTGCCTAACGGCAGAGCCGCTTCAGCGTTTCCTCGGCCTCTGCGACGATGCGCGCGACGAGCGCCTCGCAGGTCGGCCGGTCGTCGATCACGCCCGCGACCGTGCCGGAGGGCAGGTAGCCCCGCACGGGATCCCCGTCGTTCATCGCGATCCGCGCGAGGATCGGGGCGTTCGCCGCCAGGATCATCTGCGCGTTCGAGAGCTTCTGGTTGGCCCGCATCGCCAGCGCGCTGCGGAGCAGCTCCGGGATCGTCGCGCCGGTCTCGCGCCGCAGGGCGAGGGCGTTCTGGATCGCCATCACGAGCTTGCTGACGGGGCCCGCGCCCTCGAGCCGGCGCGAGAGCTCGTTCGCGATCATGCGCTGCGGCAGGCCGTCGAGCGCCTCGCTGACGACGACGTCGGAGACCTCGGCCGCGAGGTAGCGGGCGAGGGTGACGTCGGGGACGGGGCTCTCCTGCGTCATCAGGAAGCGCGTGCCCATCGCGACGCCCTCGGCGCCGAAGGCGAGGGCCGCGACGAGGCCGCGGCCGTCCTTGAAGCCGCCGGCGGCGACGATGGGGACCTTCACCGCGTCGGCCGCCGCGCTCGCGAGCAGCGTCGTCGGGACCGAGCCGGTATGCCCGCCGCCTTCGCCGCCCTGAACGATGATGATGTCCGCCCCGAGCTGCTCCGCCTTGACCGCGTGCTTGACGGCGCCGCAGGTCGGGACGCAGACGACGCCCCCGGCCTTCAGCTTCTGGATCAGCTGCGCGTTGGGCGCCCGGTTGTAGCCCGCCGCGCGCACGCCCTCGCGGATGATCGCCTCGCTGATCACGTCCGCGCCCGGCGCATCCATCAGGAAGTTGACGCCGAAGGGCCGGCTCGTCAGGGCCTTGATCTCGCGGATCGCCGCGCCGACCTGCTCGGGCGGGATCGTCGCCGCCGCGAGAAACCCGAAGGCGCCGGCGTTGCAGGCGCCCGCGACAAGCGCCGGCGTCGCGACCCAGCCCATCCCGGTCTGCAGGATCGGGTAGTCGCAGCCGAGCAGCGCGGTCACGCGGGTCTGGAGCGGGTTGGGCACGGGGGGCGCCTCTTGTTCCTGTGGCGGACGCCGCGCTAGGCGGGGTTCGGCACTTCTTTGTTGAGGAAACCCTTGGGATCGATCTTCTCGCGGATGAGACGGAGCTCTTCGTCGGTCGGCTGGCGCGTCTCGGGGATCTTGCCCTCGATCACCAGCTCGAAGCTCGTGTTCGCGACGACCTCGTCGACGCTGACGCCGGGATGGACCGAGCGCAGGCGCATGCGGTGGTCGGGGGTCTCGAAGTCGTAGACGGCGAGATTCGAGATCACGAAGCGCACGTCGTGGCCCCGCGTCGAGGCCTTGCCGAGCTTCGCCGCGCGGTCGTATCCGACGCCCGAGACGATGTCGACCTGGTCGACGAAGACGTTCTTCGTCTGGGCGGCGACCCAGTAGCTCGTGGTATGCGAGATCGAGTTGCCCGGCGCGCCGCGCATGCCGAGCAGCTGGGCCTTCGGCTTCGCATGGGGACCGATGCAGGCGAAGTTGTGGTTGCCGTATCGATCGATCTGGCTCGCCGCCATGACGACGTGGCGGTTGCCGTTCCAGAGATGGTCGAAGATCGTGCGGAAGGGCAGCCAGGCCTCGACGACGGCGGGCTCGGCGGGGCCCGAGACCGGGGCCGGGTTGTCGACGACGGTGCAGACGCCGTCGGTCATCAGCAGATCGGGCTCGAAGGTGAGCTTGGCGAGCCGTGCGCCCACGGCCGGCGCCGTCCCGAAGCAGGAGGCGAGGATCTCGCCGTTGCCGCGAAAGGCCTCTGCCGCCGCCACCGCGCAGATCTCGCCCCGCGTCGCCGCTCCGCCGCTCGAGAAGCCGCTCTGACTCATTGCTTGCGCACCGCCTTCTGGTACTCGGCCTCGTTCTCGAGATCGAGGTAGGTCTGCTTGAACTCCAGCCAGGCCGCCTCGTCCTTCGCCGTCGCGGCGTAGGCGCTCTGGAAGCGCTCGTCGCGGCCGTAGTCGGGGGGGCATTCGGTGAAATGCGCGCCGCCGGGCGCCTCGATGACGCCGTCGACCATCGTGCGGTTGATGATGCGCGTCTGGAGCGGGCCCTCGTTCGCCATCGCGGAGGTCTCGACGATCTTCTCGACGCTCATGAAGCGGCGCTTCGCGGCGCGGCAGTACATGTCGTCGAAGTAGGGGTCGGGGCCGAGGTACTGGCCGTTGCCACGCACGTCGCCGCGGTTCATGTGGATGAAGGCGACGTCGAGCTCGAGCGCCGGCATCGCGACGAGCTCCTCGCCGTCCGGCGCTTCCGGAGTGGGATAGGGAGAGCGGACGAGCTTGATGTCGGGATTGATCGCGAGCACGTCCGAGCCGAGGCCCGCGCGGGTCGGGAGGAAGGGCAGGCGATGGGAGGCCGCGAGCAGGCCCCATTGCAGCATGCCCTCGTCGAGCTCCGCCGCCTGGATCGCGCCGGCCTGGCGGGCCTTGCGGAAATGCGGTTCGAGCGGGATCGAGTCGAGCGAGACGAAGCCGTAGACGAGGCGCTTGATCTTGCCCGCATTGCAGAGCAGGCCGACGTCCGGCCCGCCGTACGTCACGACCGTCAGGTCCTGGACGCCCGAGCGCAGGATCTCGCGCACGATCGACATGGGCTTGCGGCGCGAGCCCCAGCCGCCGATGCCGATCGTCATTCCATCGCGGAGCTCGGCAACCGCTTCCCGCTCCGTCGTCCGCTTGTTCATTTCCGCTCCATGGATGGGATTCGAAGCCGTCGCGCGTCGCTCGAAAGGGCCCGGTCGATGCGCAGCGAGCCGTGCCCCGCGCCCGGATCCGCGGGCTGAGAGGCCATGAAATCACTCGGGAATCGGGCGGATCCGAGCGCGGATTCGCCCGCCGGCCCGCACCGGCGAAGAGCCGGTACGCGGCGCCGCCCAGCAGGCCCCCGATCATAACGAGACGCACCGTATCGCTCCACCCCTGGGCTCCATCCTCCTCCCGGGGGCTTCTTTCGGGGGGAGTGCTACGGACCTTCCTTGCCGTCTGCGAAGCGCCGGGCCAGGCGGGCGGAGAGCCCGATGTACCGGTCTGGCGTGAGGGCCAGCAGCGCCTGCTTCGCCGGCGCGGGGATCTCGAGGCCTTCGATCAGGCGCGCGAGGTCCGCCAGGCCGATCTCCTGCCCGCGCGTCGCGGCCTTCAGCTTCTCGTAGGGGTCGGGAATGCCGTAGCGCCGCATGACCGTCTGCACCGCCTCGCCGAGCACGACCGGATTCGCCGCCAGGTCCGCCGCAATGCGCTCGCCGTCGACCGCCAGCTTGCCGAGCCCGCGCAGCGTCGCGCGGAGCGCGAGCAGCGCATGGCCGAGCCCGGAGCCGAGCGTGCGCAGCACCGTCGAGTCCGAGAGGTCCCGCTGCCAGCGCGAGACCGGGAGCTTCTCGGCGAGATGGCCGAGCAGCGCGTTCGCGACGCCGAGGTTGCCTTCGGCGTTCTCGAAGTCGATCGGGTTCACCTTGTGGGGCATCGTCGACGAGCCGACCTCGCCCGCGACCGCGCGCTGCTTGAAATAACCGATCGAGATGAAGCTCCAGACGTCGCGCACGAAGTCGAGCAGCACCGTGTCGAAGCGGATCAGGACGTGGCAGTAGGCGGCGATCCAGTCGTGGGGCTCGATCTGGGTCGTGTACGGATTGAAGGCGAGGCCGAGGGACTCGACGAGGACCTGCGCATGGGTCTCCCAGTCGACCTCGGGATAGGCGACGCAATGGGCCGCGAAGTTGCCGACGGCGCCGTTGCACTTGCCGCGGATCTCGACGCCGGCGAAGGCCCGCCGTTCGAGCAGCAGCCGCTGGCCGACGTTCGCGAGCTCCTTGCCGACCGTGGTCGGCGTGGCGGGCTGGCCGTGCGTCCGGGAGAGCATCGGCTGCTCCGCGTGGAGCCCGGCCTGGCGCCGCAGCTCGGCGATCAGGCGGTCCATCTCGGCGAGCAGCAGCTCGCGGGCGTCGGCCAGCATCAGCGCGTAGGCGAGGTTGTTGATGTCTTCCGAGGTGCAGGCGAAATGCAGGAACTCGCGGTGGCCGGCGAGATCGGGAACGGTGGCGAAGCGGTCCTTCAGCCAGTACTCGACGGCTTTGACGTCGTGGTTCGTGCGCGCCTCGATCGCCCGGATCGCTGCGGCGTCGGCGGGCGAGAAGGTGCCCTCGATCTCGTCCAGCGCGGTGCGTGCGGCGTTCGAGAGCGCCGGCACCTCGGCGATGCCCGGATTCGCCGCGAGCGCCGCGAACCAGCGCAGCTCGACGACGACCCGGTTCCGGATCAGGCCGAACTCGCTCGTCAGCGGCCGCAGGTCGGCGAGCTTTTCCGCATAACGTCCGTCGAGCGGCGAGATCGAGAGCAGGCGGGCGGCATCGGAATCGGACGTCATGCGTCTCCTCGCTCCTGGCGCGCGAGCCACGCCCGGGCGTTGCGGAAGAAGCGGATCCAGGGACTCTCGTCGCCCCATTCCGCCGGATGCCAGGAGAGCTGCGCCGTGCGCACGACGCGCTCCGGATGGGGCATCATGATCGTGACGCGGCCGTCGGGGATCGTCAGTGCGGTCATGCCCTCGGGCGAGCCATTCGGATTCGCCGGGTAGCGGATTGCGGTCTCGCCCGTGCCGTCGACGAAGCGCGCGGCGACGAGTCCGGCGCCCTCGAGGCGCGCCCGCTGCGCCGGATCGGCGAAATGAGCGCGGCCCTCGCCGTGGGCGACGGCGATCGGCAGGCGCGCGCCCTCCATGCCCGCGAACAGGATCGACGGCGATCGCTCGATCCGAACCAGGGAGAGGCGCGCCTCGAACTGCTCGGAGCG
>CAZFKD010000369.1:3866-4909 GCA_964519695.1 uncultured Spirochaetaceae bacterium | reverse complement strand
GCAGTCGGACCGGGCTCCGGGCGCACGCCCGCACGCTCCTGCGAAAATCTTCCCTCATCGCGCGCGCTCGGGTTGGTTCGCAGCTCAGACTCACATCGGCCTGGCCGATAGGCGCGGAGGTACGACGCGGGGGGTCCCGGGGAAAGCATGGCGGAACAGCGCAAGATCGAGATCGCACTCGTTGCGGCGCCGGACGACGTGCGCACGAGCGAGCTGACGCGCGTGTTGATGGACGCGGGCCTCTCGGTCCGCGCATCGGTCGAAGCCGGCACGATGGTCATCCTGATCCTGCCCGGCAAGGGCGGCTGCGAGCTGCGACGCCGCTGTCTCACGCTCGCGGAGTCCCATCCGTCGACCCCTGCGATCATCTTCCACACCGCCGAGAGCGAGGGCGCGCATCCGGCCATCGATCATCACGTCTTCGAGTTCCTGCCGCCTTCGGTCGAGAGCGCGAGCCTGCCCGAACACGTCCGCGCGGTCCTGGCGCGCTGGCAGCGCTTCGAGGAGCTGAAGGCCTCCGCTGCGACGCTGCAACGGCTCGAGAGCACGACGGATCTCGTCTATTTCGATTTCCGCCCGGACACGGGCACCTTCCGCCCCTCGCCCCAGCTCCGCCAGATCCTCGGCCTGCCCCCCGCCGCCGAGGCCATGGCGCCGGGCTCGCTGCTCGATCGGATGCACACCGACGACCGTGCCCTCTTCGCCGGAACGCTGTTCGAGGCCGCCCGCTCCGCGACCCCCTTCTGCGTCCCGATCCGGCTCACCGACGCCAATGGAGTTCAGCGTCACTTTCGAACGCGGGGACGGGCGTTTGGGCCGACGGCCAAAGGTCATACTTCATGGATTTTCGGGGTCTGCGAAGACACCACGGAACACATGCAACGGCTGGCCGAGGCAGAGGCCCGCTCGCGGGTCGACGAGCTGACGGGGCTCGGCAACCGACGCTTTTTCGACGACTGCCTGACGAGCGCCCTCGGCCGCGCCAAGCGCGAGCGCTCCCGGCTCGGACTGATCTACGTCGACCTCGACCGCTTCAAGCTGAT
>CAZFKD010000369.1:0-3856 GCA_964519695.1 uncultured Spirochaetaceae bacterium | reverse complement strand
CGGTGCGCGCGCAGGACGTGGTGTGCATCGATCAGGACGTGGCGACCGCCGACGTCCGCGTTTCGCGGCTCGGCGGCGACGAGTTCACGGTCCTGCTCTCGGGCATCCACGGTCCCGCCGACGCCGAGCTCGTCGCGAAGCGCATGCTCGCCGCGATCCGCGAGCCCGTCGAGATCCTGGGCCAATGCCTGAATCCCTCGGCGAGTCTGGGCATTGCGGTGTATCCCGAGGACGGGCGCACGAGCGACGACCTGCGCAAGCGCGCCGACGCCGCGCTCTACTCGGCAAAGGGAGCCGGCGGAGGCTACCGGTTCTTCGCGCAGTCGATGGAGGACGGGGCCGTCCGGCGGCTCTCACTCGAGCACGAGCTGCGCGGGGCCCTCGATCGGGGCGAGATCGCGCTCGCCTACCAGCCCCGGATCGATCGCCGCACGGGCCAGACGGTCGGCGCCGAGGCACTGATTCGCTGGGTCTCACCGACGCTCGGTCGCATCCGTTCCGCCGAGCTGACCCAGATCGCCGAGGAGACGGGCTACATCCGCACGCTCGGCCGCTGGGCCCTCGAGCAGGCCTGCCGGGAGGCGGCCTACTGGGCGGCGAGTCGGAAGGAGCCCTGCCGCCTGTCGGTGAACCTCTCCTCGGTCCAGTTCCAGCAGGACGATGTCTTCACCGCCGTCGTCGATGCCCTGAAGCGGACCGGCCTGTCGCCGGACCTGCTCGACCTCGAGATCACCGAGACCCTGCTGTTGCGGGAGGATGCCGCTGCGGGACAGGTTCTCGAGGAGCTTCGTCGGATCGGGATCCGCGTCGTG
Source organism: uncultured Spirochaetaceae bacterium (assembly GCA_964519695.1). Lineage (GTDB taxonomy): Bacteria > Myxococcota_A > UBA9160 > UBA9160 > UBA4427 > UBA4427. The sequence goes on along the minus strand of CAZFKD010000369.1, from coordinate 3,044 downwards.
CTCGACAGCTTCGGGAAGGGCTATTCGCCGCTCTCGCTCCTGATGAGCCAGCCGATCGACGTGCTCAAGCTCGATCGGCGCCTGATCGAGACCGTGGCCCCGGATGGCGAGGGCAGCCAGCTGCTCGCGAACGTGATCCGGATGGCGCAGGACCTCTCCCTGCAGCCGATCGCCGATGGCGTCTCGCACGAGGACCAGGCCGAATTCCTCACGAGCCACGGCTGCTTCGAGATGCAGGGCTACCTGTTCGCCGGCGCGCTGTCCGCTGGAGAGTTCCGTAGCCGGATCGGCTGCAGCTGATCGATCAAGGGAGATAGACGAGCGGGTCGTGGGCGACCTCGCCGCGGCGGATCTCGAAATGCAGGTGCGGGCCGGTCGCTCGGCCCGTGGCCCCGACCTCTGCGATCTTCTGGCCGCGTTCCACGAAATCCCCCTTCTCGACGAACAGCCGCTGCGCATGGGCGTAGACCGAACGATAGGCGCCGGCGTGCTTCAGGATCACGACCTTCCCGTAGGCACCGAAGCGGCCACTGTGGATCACGCGTCCGGATTCCGCGGCATGGATCGGCGTGCCGTAGGGTGCGCCGAGATCGATGCCTTCGTGAGGTCGATTCCCGCGCAGGCCGAAGCGCGACGTCAGGCGGCCCTTGACCGGCCAGGCGAATCGCAGCGGGCCGTCGTAGCCTGCGACGGGCCGCTCCGCGAGCTCGCCCCGCCCCCGGACGCCGGGGATGAAGAGCCGCTGACCGACACGCAGCTGGGTGACGTCCTCGATGCCGTTTGCCCGGGCGATCACGGCCGCGGGAACGCCGTAGCGCAGTCCGATCCGGTAGAGGTTCTCGCCCGGAGCGACCTCGTGGTAGGCGCCGCGGGCCTCCTGCGGGGGCGCGCTCGCGCAGCCGGACACGCAGAGTGCGATCGCTGCGGCGAGCGCGAGGACGCCGACTGCTCGCGAGGCCGCCACGCCCCTTCGCCGCGGCGCCGGGCCGGCCGCCGACGAGCGTGTGCGCCGACCCGTCCGAGGTCGTTTCATGCGATGCCGGAGAACGGCTCAGGGCTCGACGAGGAGAGGCTGTCCGGGCCGCGAGGGCGGCACCGCGCTCCAGTCCGACATCGCGCCGAGATTGCCCGCGCTGTCGACGGCCCCGACCGCGACGAATTCCTCGTGGTCGATCGGAACGATCGCCGAATACAGCTGGAGCGTGCCGCTCACCATGCCGGCGGGCTTGCCGACCTCGACCTGGCGCGCGCCATTCGCGTCGCCACGCGTCCGCGAAACGAACACCACGAAGCGACTGACTTGCGCCGGGCTCGGATGGCCCCAGGTCAACTCGTGAAGCACGATTTCCCCGGCCGGCGCGACGGCCGGAAATCCGGCCAGGATCCCGAGCAGGAGGGCGAGCGCCCATCCCGGAATGCCTCGTCGAGATCCATCCTTCCCTGCGTTCCCGCCCCGGCCGACTCGCCGGAGCGCTGCTAGCTCGTTCATGATTCCCCCCCGAGATCGGACGAACAGCGCCGATCGACCTCGCGCGAGCATACCGCGGGATCGGACGGCGGCGGACTGGACACCACCGCGGGCCCTTTCGGTTCGAGGACTCCGTTGGCGGAGTGCTCGCTGAACCGGACCTCGCCGAGCGGGGAAAAGGTCCGGACCTCGATCATCGGGGTAGCCGCCACGACGTGGCCCACGGCGTTGACGTAACCGCGCGCCGGATCGAGCTCGCGCGCCTCTACGAACACACAGCCCTCGAGAGGCCGCTCGGGCGAGCAGAAATCGTGGGTCTCGATGCCGAGCTTCCCGCGCGTCGAACGGAAGCCGGCGCGGGTCCGGGTCGTCATCGCAACGCGGATGTCGACCTCGAGCGCGGTCGTGAACAGGCCCAGCCGCAGGCGTTCGCGGACCCGCCCGCTGAGCCGGGCGGCGACCACGTGACCGGTCGCGCGCTCGAGGGTCCAGACGAATTCGCTGAAGCTGCCGGTCACGACCTCGGTCCCCGTCGATCGCAGATGGGCCTCGACCTCGGCGGCCGGCACGCGGATCCGCACGCGATCGCCTCGCTCGTCCGGCTCGATGAACGCGCGTCGAGGCGCGCTCCAATGACTGTCGAGCCGGCCCGGCTCGTCGGGCGGAGAGACTTCGAAGGCGACCTCGATCCAGCGCGGTCTCGGGTCGTCGAGATCGAGGGCCTCGCCGCCGGCGCTGGGCGCAAGTCCGAGCAGCGCGAGACAGAGGACCAGCTGCTGAAACACGCTTCGGTACCCCATCCCTGCCCCCGTGACCGTCCGCCGAAGTCGCTCGCGGCATCGACGGGGGAGCACTTTGCAAGAGCGATACCGGGGCCACCCGGGGCGGATCGGCTCGCAGGGGGTCGATCCGGGGCCGCAGGTTTTTGCGGACTGGGCCGGTTGGGCCAAGATCGGAAAAAAATCGACCCGAGCTGCCGGTTCCGCTGCGCGCCCGACCGGGCCTGCTCGCACGCGCGCCCGCTACGCTCCGCGCGGGCCTTCGAGGCCGATGTCGAGCGGTGCCGAGTCCGGCGCGTCCCCTCGCCGCGGCGCCCCATCGCAAGCAGGAGACGGCGCGCATGACCGAGCAACGACCGGACGCGGCGCGTCCCCGACTCCCGAACCGGGGTGAGGCCTGGCCGGTGCTGCGAGAGCGACTCGCCTCGCTCGGCGCGAAGGACGTCGACTGGCGCGGCAAGCGGAGCGCCGTGTACGTCTTCCACCCTGGCGAGGACGTGCTCGAAGTCGCGAAGCAGGCCTACGCCCTCTATCAGTCGGAGAACGCCCTCGGTCCGGCGGCCTTCCCGAGCCTCCGGCGCATGGAGAACGAGGTCGTCGCGATGGCGATCGATCTCATGAACGGGCCGTCGGAGGCGACCGGCAACATCACATCGGGCGGGACGGAGAGCATCCTGCTCGCCGTGAAATCCTGCCGGGACTCGGCGGCGGCGCGGGGCATCGACGTGCGCGGCGCGAAGATCGTCCTTCCCCGGACGGCGCATCCCGCCCTCGACAAGGCCGCCCATTATCTCGGC
>CAZFKD010000368.1:0-4925 GCA_964519695.1 uncultured Spirochaetaceae bacterium | reverse complement strand
GGGAATGTCGCAAGCTCCCCGGACCCACGGCCGAGGCCGCCCAGCCCGAGCGAGGAAACGCCATGCCGACGACGAACCCCGCGCGCCCCGGTGCCCTCGGCCGCTTCCGGATCTGCGATTTCACCGGCCAGCTCGCCGGCGCCGGCGCGACCAAATGGCTAGCGGCCTTCGGCGCCGAGGTGATTCGGATCGAGGATCCGGTGACCCAGGGCCTCTGGGACATCCTCCGCCCGATGGGCCCGTTCGCCGACGAGCGCCGCGGCCCCGATTTCGGCGGCGGCTTCAACAACCACAACACCGAGAAATACGGCATCACGCTGAACCTGCGGACCGAGCGCGCGAAGGAGCTGCTCGCCCTGATCGTGAAGCGTTCGGACGTCGTCAGCGAGAACTTCGCGAAGGGCGTGCTCGAGCGCTGGGGCTTCGGCTACGAGCGGCTGCGGCAGATCAAGCCCGACATCATCTACGTCTCGAACTGCGGCTTCGGCCATCGCGGGCCCTACTCCGACTACAAGACCTGGGGCCCGATCGTGCAGGCCATGTCGGGCCTGACCTTCCTGTCCGGCCGCGCCGACGAGGAGCCGGCCGGCTGGGGCTACTCGTACATGGACCATACGGGCGGGATGTACATGGCGATCGCGATCCTGCTCGCCCTCGTCCATCGCGAGCGCACGGGCGAGGGGCAGTGGGTCGACATGTCGTGCACCGACTCGGGCCTGACGCTGACGGGGACCTCGCTGCTCGACTACACCGTCAACGGTCGCCCCGCCCGCCGCCCCGGCGCCCCCGACAGCAATCATTCGACGAGCCCCGCGATGGCCCCGCATGCCGTCTATCCCTGCCGCGGCGACGACGAATGGATCGCGATCGCCTGCCGCGACGACGCCGACTGGCAGAAGATCGTCGGCGTGATCGCGGCCGCCTGGGCGGGCGACGCCCGTTATGCGGCGCTCGCCGGCCGGATGGCGGCGCAGGACACGCTCGCCGCCCAGCTCGCCGACTGGACGCGACCGCAGGAAAAATGGGCCCTCGCCCGCGCGCTCCAGGCCGCGGGCATCCCGGCGGCGGCGGTCGCGAAGCCGCAGGAGCGCATCGACGACGACGCGAATACCCGTGAATTCGGGCTCTGGCCGACGGTGACGCATTCGAAGATCGGGCAGGTCCGGGTCGACGGGCTGCCCGTCCATCTGTCGAAGACCGATTGGAAGATCGAGCGCGGCGCGCCCTGCGTCGGCGAGCACACCGATCAGGTCCTGCGCGAGCTGCTCGGCCTCTCGGGCGACGAGATCGCGAAGCTGCGCGCGGAGGGGATCGTATGAGCAGATCGAAGCAAACCTCCGGCGGCGGCGCCCTCGCCGGGCTCCGCGTCCTCGAGCTCGCGAACGAGAAATGCGCCTGGGCGGGCAAGCTGCTCGCCGACATGGGCGCGGACGTGATCCTCGTCGAGCCGCCGCCCGGCGACGTCGCCCGCGGCTACGGGCCCTTCCTCGACGACGAGCCGGGCCCGGATCGCAGCCTGCACTGGTGGCATCACCATACGAGCAAGCGCGGCATCGTCCTCGATCTCGCGACCGAGGGCGGGCGCGTTGCGCTGCGCAAGCTCGCCGCGACGGCCGACATCCTGATCGAGGCCGAGGCGCCCGGAGTCATGGGCGAGCGCGGCCTCGACCATCCTCCGCTTCTCGCCGCGAATCCGCGCCTCGTCTACTGCTCGATCACGCCCTTCGGCCGCAGCGGTCCGCGGCGGGACGAGCTCGCGACCGACCTCACGATCCTCGCCGCTGGCGGCCCCGTCTGGATGAACGGCTACGACGACCATTCGCTGCCGCCGATGCGAGGGCTCGGCAACCAGGGCTTTGCGACGGGCTGCCACTATGCGGTGCTGTCGATCCTGACGGCAATTCTCTGGCGCGGGGCCTCGGGCGCGGGGCAGCACATCGACGTCAGCCTGCACGCCGCCGCGAACATCACGACCGAGGCGGGCTCCTACGTCTGGCTCGTCGCCGGCGAGACGGTGCAGCGCCAGACGGGTCGGCATGCGAGCCAGGTCCCGTCGATGCCCTCGCAGACGCGCTGCGCCGACGGGCGTTATGTGACGACGGGGTTTCCACCGCGCCGGCCCTCGGAGTATGCGCAGCTGATCGAATGGATGCGCCGGATCGGGCTCGCGGAGGATTTTCCCGAGACGATCTTCCTGCAGATGGGCGCCGAGCGGGCGTCGATCGATCTCTCGAAGATCGGGATCGACGAGGAGGTCACGGCGATCTTCGGCGCCGGCCGCGAAGCGCTCTGCCTGATCGCGGCGAACGTCACGGCGGAGGAATTCTTCGAGGGCGCACAGCAGGCGGGGATGGCGGTCGGCGCGATCCTCTCGCCGGAGGAGGCCTTCGAGAACGCGCATTTCAAGGCGCGCGGCATGCAGGTCGAGGTCGAGCATCCCGAGCTCGGCCGGCGCTTTCGCTATCCCGGCGCGCCCTACGCGCTGCAGAAGGGCGCCTGGCAGATCTCGCGCCGGGCCCCGCGACTCGGCGAGCATACGGCGGAGGTGCTGGCGGAGATCGGGGGTTAGGCGGGCAGAGTGTCCCGATGCGAGGAGCGGATCATCGCGGCGGGGCCGGCGGTTTCCTTCGGACTGCGTGCCGAATCAGGCCTGGCCAAACCAGCTTTCCGCAGGCGATTCGAGGAATTCGCCTACGGGTATTCCGCTGCCGCCGACCAGGAGGGCCCTCGCGCCGGGGAAGCTCTGCGTGAACGCCGTCAAGCCGGGCAACGCATCCGGGGCCCGTCCGCTCTTGACCTCGATCGCGAGGATGCGCCGCCCCCGCTGCATGACGAAGTCGACCTCTCGATTCCGCTCGCGCCAGTAGAACGTCTCGATCTCGCCGGTGAGGGCGGCCTTCAGCAGATGAGCGCCGATCGCCGACTCGACGAGGCGTCCCCAGAACTCGCGATCGTTTCGAGCTTCGTCGGGCGAAAGGCCGGACCGCGTGCTCATGAGGCCGGTATCGAGGACCTGAAGCTTGGGGCTCGAGCTGCGCCGGCGCGCGACGTCGCCAGCGAACTTGGTCATTCCGGTCAGCATTCCGGCGGCCGCGAGGAGATCGAGATAGTGGGCGAGGGTCGTCGTGTTCCCTGCGTCCTGCAGCTGGCCGACCATCTTCGTGTACGACAGGACCTGACCCGAATAGCGGCAACCCAGCTCGAAGAGCCGCCGCAGAAGAACGGGCTTGTCGACGCGGGTCATCATGAGGACGTCGCGAGCGATCGTCGGCTCGACGAGCGAATCGAGGACATAGCGTCTCCAGCGCACGGGATCCGATGCGAGGGGCGCTGCGCCGGGATAGCCGCCGAAGTAGAGGAACTCATCGAGAGAGAATCCGAACGCCGTTCGCATCTCCGGATAGGACCAGTGCGGGAGATGAAGCACTTCGAAGCGCCCGGCGAGGCTTTCGCTCAGGCCGCGCTGCACGAGCAGCGGGGCAGACCCGAGGACGACGACTTTGAGTGGCGTTCCACGACGAGAGTCCTCGTCCCAGAGTCGCTTGATTGCCTCGGACCAATTCGGGACCTTCTGCACTTCATCGAGGGCGAGCACCGCTCCCTTCGCCGGATCTCGAGCGGCGGAGATTCGAGCCCGCTCCCATTGGGCTGCCAGCCAGGCGCGATCTCCGGGCGCAGGCTCGTCTGCCGAGGCGAAAAGGGTCGGGCAGTCGAGCCGCTCCAACACCTGCGCGACGAGGGTCGTCTTCCCGACCTGTCGCGCACCGGTCACGATCTGGAGGTGGCGGCGCGGCTCGGCGAGCCGAGCCGCGAGCTGGCTCGCCTGATCGCGGTTGAATGTCGGGCTGGCCGCCTTACTCATTACATCGCGTATTTTTACTCAATACAGTGAGTAAAACAACGAAGATCGCCCCGGCCCCGAGGGATCAGGCTAGCTCGCCGCGATCGTGTCTCGGTCCGGAACCCGCTCCCGCGCCTCGTTCAGCACCTTGCGCCCGGCCCAGGCGACGAGCAGCACGCTCGCGAGCGTGAGGGCGATGGGGAGATGCGTCCCGTCGACGTTCATCCCGGGCAGCGCGACGCGATCCTGGAGCGCGAGCGAGGCAAAACCGATCGACGCCCAGAGGCTCGCGAGCAGAATCGACCCGAGGATCGAGCCGGTCGCGGCCCGCACCATCCCGAGCAGCCAGCCGAGCGCGAACCAGGCGACGAACGCCGCGGCGAAGCGGGCCGGGCTCGTGAGCCCCGGAGGCCGGAGCATCGTCCAGAGCAGCGACGCGAGCGTCACCCCGCGCATCAGCCCGAGCTGCGCGACGAGCCCCTGCTGCAAGACGCCGCGAAACAGGAATTCGTGGATCACGGGCCCGATGCCGACGACGACGATGAACGCCTCCATCAGGCTGAAGGGATCGTTCGGATCGACGAGCGGCTTAGGCGTCTCCGCCTCGGCCTCCGCCGCGGCCTTCGCGATCGCCTCGGCGATGGCGGTCGGTCTCGCCTCGGACGCGGGCTGCCCCTCGTCGGAAGGGCTCGGATTCGAAGGCCCGCCTGGATTCGACGGCCCGCCCGAGGCGCCATTCGTGTGGGCTGCAGCGCTCCCCGATCCGTCGGCGTTCGTTTCGACTTCCGAATCGACGGCCGCGGTCGAATCGACTTTTGCGCTCGGCGCGGGATCGGCCCACTCGCCGTCCGCCGCGCCATCCCCGGCGCTGGCACCTGCGTCCGAGCCGGCCTCGGCATCGCCGGCGACCTCGGCCTTCTTCGGCGACCAGTCGTAGGCGAAGTTGTCGAGCTCGCTCGCGAGCAGGACGGCCGGGACGAGGCAGAGGATCATCGGCCAGGCGCGCAGCGGAAGCGGGACGAGCCCGATGCGCGCCGCCTGGGGCTCGGCGACGCGGCGCGCGGCGAGGGTCGCGACGCCCCCG
>CAZFKD010000367.1:0-4940 GCA_964519695.1 uncultured Spirochaetaceae bacterium | reverse complement strand
CCCTCGCCGCAGGCGACGCGACCGCTCACCGGGCGCGACGCGTACGCGCCGGCAGGCCGGGTGCGATGCTGGTGGTGCTATGCGCCCTGCTCGGCGCCCAGAGCGCCGCAGCCCAGTCCGGTACGCCGCAGACCGACGACGAGAAGGCCTTCTACGCGATCGGAACGGCGCTCGCCGGGAACCTCAAGCAATTCGAGCCGCTCTCGGACCGGGAGCTCGAGCTCGTGCTGCAGGGTCTGCGCGACGTCGCCGGCGAAAAGGTTCTCGCCGTCGAACAACAGGAAGGCGGCGCGCTCATCCGCACGATGATGCAGTCGCGCCAGGAGAAGTCCGCGCAGCTCGAGACGTCTGCTGCCTCCGCCTTCCTCGCCGCCGAAGCCGCGAAAGCGGGCGCGAAGAAGACCGAGTCGGGGCTCATCATCACGCACCTCAAGCCGGGGACCGGCCCCTCCCCGGCCGCGACCGATACGGTCCGAGTGCACTACCACGGCACCCTGCGCGACGGCACCGTCTTCGACAGCTCGGTCGATCGGGGGACGCCGGCGGAGTTCCCGCTGAACAAGGTGATCCCGTGCTGGACGGAAGGCGTCGCGCTGATGAAGGTCGGCGGGAAGTCGCGCCTCGTCTGCCCTGCCGCGATCGCCTACGGCAATCGCGGCGCGCCGCCGCGCATCCTGCCCGGCGCGGCGCTGTCGTTCGAGGTCGAGCTGATCGAGATCGTCGAGTGATCGGAGCTCTCCCGTCGTGACGGAATCGTGGTCCGTTCGGAGACGACGATCGCCGTCGCGGAGAGCGAATAACAGCTGACGAGACCGAGCAAGGGCAGCCAGAGCCGCAGGTCGCGTCCCCGACGCCGCGCGATCGACTTGCGGCGGCCCTTTCCGGGTATCAGCTCGGGGTTCGTCATCTGCTCCCTCCGAAAGGACCGGGTCGGTCCGACGCGCGATGTTCGGCGCGTCTATCGGTGGCGGGAGCTGCCGCCTTGATGCACATCGGCACGCACGACCGCGATCGTCTCGTCGTCTCGCTCGCGCAGCGCCTGCTCCGGATCGATTCCGAGCTGGCGCGCCAATTCCGCCCAGGTCCGAAGGCCTTCGCCGACCAGCGCGAGGCGTTCGGCGCGAGCGGGCTCGGGATCCGCCCCGGTCGCGTCCGACATCGCCGCCCGCCCCGCCGAATGGCCGGAGATCCGTTCGACGGCATGGGTCGCGGCCCGCGCCACGCCCGCGAGGGCTGCATCGACGGCCGCCGGTGAACGCACTTCCGGCACGACGCCTTCGCCGGAACCGAGCGACGCCGCCCATTCCCCGCGCGTGCGGGCCGAGAGCCCGTCGATGCGTCCGGCGAGCTTGGCCGAGCGCGTCAGGGCCGGGAGCGCGCGCGGAATGCCTTCGAAGGGATCGGGCCGGGCGAGATCGGGTGCGCGGGCTGCGGCGCGTTCGGCGGCCTTGATGGCTTCCCAGCTCGCGAGCTGGTTCGCTGCGCTGCCGGGGGCAGGCGCGTCCGCGAAGATGTGGGGATGACGCCGGACGAGCTTCGCGCAGACCGACTCGACGACACCCGCGAAATCGAACGCGCCCCGCTCCTCGGCGAGGCGGGCCTGGAACACGACCTGGAAGAGCAGATCGCCGAGCTCGTCGCGCAGGGCCGCGAGGTCGCTCCGCGCGATCGCCTCGTCGACTTCGTAGGCCTCTTCGATGGTATGGGGTGAGATGCTGGAGAAGTCCTGCGCCAGGTCCCAGGGGCAGCCGCGATCGGGGTGTCGCAGCCGCGCCATGATCCGAAGGAGCTCGTCGATCCCCGCCATCGCGCCAGCATAGCCAGCGAGCCCGTTCCGGGTCGCGCAGTCGGTCCGCTCAAGCGCGCCTTCGGTCCGCCGATGGCGGAATCGTCGCGTCCGGACGCCGCGGAGGTCGAACAGAGATGAGCGAATTGCCTCGCATCCCCCCGACCGCGCCCGTCTCGCCCGCGCATCCCCTGCGGCCGACCCGGGAAACCGGCCGTGAGCCCCGCCGAGAGCGTCCCGAGAAATCGCCGAAGAAGCGCCGGAGAGACCAGGACGACTCGCCGGCCGATCGGCCCGAGGATGAATCGCGGGCTCCCGGACCCAGCCCCGCCCCGACCGGCGAGCACGCTCCCGAAAACGAAGAGGACGTGCAGGGCGAGCTGCCGCCCGCCCCGATGCGCATCGACCTGCGGATCTAGACGCCTGACCCAAGAACGGCGTGGAGGCGCCGCGCGGCCATCTCGGGTCAAACGCCTAGCGAACGCTCGAGACGCGCGCGATGTGCAGGACGCCCCAGCCGGCGGCATCGCTGCAGATGCTCGCGAGCTCGTCGAGGGCGAGCTGTTCGGCATGGCTCGCCGAGCGCGCGCGCAGCGTCAGGATTCGGGTGCGCGGGCCGCCGATCTGCTTCATGCGCACCCGGAAATAGGGGAGCGTCTCCTCGGGCTCACGCTTGGGCGGAGGCTGCAGCTCGCGCGAGCGGGGCAGATCGACTTCCGCCGCGGGCTCGCCCGGATCGGGGCGCCGCACGGGCACCGCGACCGGGACGGGCTGCGGGCGGGCAGACGGCGGATCGAGCCGGTCGAGGATCGCGAGATAGGCCGGCGGCGGCTCGGAGACCACGCAGCCGAGGCGGTGGAGCCGAGACGATGTCGCGACGGGGCTCGTCTCCGCTTCGTTCCATACGATGCCCGAGATCTTGATCGGCGCGCCACCGTGGTCGGGCTTGATCAAGACGCGGATCGACTCGCCCTGGGTGAGCCCGAGCGTGGTGATGATCGCGAAGCCGCCCTCGGAGAGGCTCACGAGCCGCGCCGGGACCGGGCGCTGATTCGGCTGCACGATCTCGCATTGGAGCTTGCAGCGCACCCGCCGCCGTCGCTTGATTCTCGCCAAGATCTGCCTCCGATCGCGCCTCTCGGGTCGTGGTCCCCCATCGACATCGATGCGATCCAGCTGTGTGTGCTGGACCACCCGTTTCCGGCTCTCCTGCTCTTCTCCGACCCCGCTTCTGCGAGCGCGTCGCGATCCAGGGGCTCGAGGTCACGACGCAGGCAGGCGGCAGGCGGGCCGCAGATCCGCGAAGCTCGGCCCCGGGCGCGGCTCGGCCGCGTGCAGCGGCAGCCGACGAATCGGCGCCCCCACGGAGGAACCGGATGGAATCGGCAATCGGGCAGCAGATCGGGCGCAGGGGAGGCCTTCGGGCGCCGCGGCCGAGCGATCCGCAAGCGCGCAGCGGGGGGGGCGCAGGCGGGACGGTCCTGCGGGCTCGCCGCGGCTTCACGCTGCTCGCCTTCGCCGGGAGCCTCGCCCTCGCCGGGAGCCTCGGCCTCGCGCCGGCGCCCGCCGCGGCGCGTCCGCCCAACATCGTCATTCTGCTCGCCGACGACCTCGGTCATGCCGACGTCGGCTTCCGCGGCGGCGAGATCGCGACCCCCGCGATCGACAGGATCGCGCGCGAGGGCGTCGTTCTCGAGCGTTACTACGTCGCGCCGATCTGCTCGCCGACGCGCGCCGCGCTCCTCACCGGTCGCGATCCGATCAAGCTCGGGATCGCCTACGACCAGATCAACCCCTGGGACAACGTGGGACTCGCGCCGAACGAGACGACGATCGCGAAGATCTTGAAGGCCGACGGCTACCAGACCGGCCTCGTCGGCAAATGGCATCTCGGCCATGCCCAGGAGCACCAGCTCCCGAACGCCCAGGGCTTCGACCATTTCTACGGCCATCTCCAGACGAACACGAACTACTACCAGCACACCCGCGAGAGCGGACACGATCTCCAGCAGAACGGCAAGTCGATCCGGGCGAAGGGCGAATACCTGACTCATCTCCAGGCGCGCGAGGCGGTGCGATTCATCCGCGAACGCGACCCGTCGCGCCCCTTCTTCCTCTACGTCCCCTTCACCGCGCCGCACAGCCCGATGCAGGCGCCCGAGGCGACGATCGAGAAATACGCCGTGCTCCCGAAAGCCGCCTACCGACGCGTCTACGCCGCGATGGTCGACGAGATGGATCGCGCGATCGGCGAGATCCTCGCCGCCCTCGACGAGGAGGAGATCGGTGCCGAAACGATCGTGTTCTTCTCGAGCGACAACGGCGGAAGCGACGTCTTCGGAGGCGTGAACGCGCCGCTGCGCGGCTTCAAGGGCCAGACCTTCGAGGGCGGCATCCGCGTCGGCGCGGCCATCCGCTGGCCCGACGGCCTCGAGGGCGGCCGCGTGGTCGACGAGATGATCACGGTGATGGACCTGATGCCGACGCTCGCCGGCGCGGCCGGCGTCCCGATCCCGAGCAGTACGCGCCTCGACGGCCTCGACTTCTGGCCGGTCATCGCTCGCGATCAGCGCGTCGAGCGCACGAAACCGGTCGGATTCGCCTCCGAGATCCCGCTCCCGGGCGTCATCCATCTCGCGCTCTTCGACGGACGCTTCAAGCTCGTCCAGATCCTGCAGGAGCGGGCGACCGAGACGATCGCGACGAACCACCTCTTCGACATCGAGGCAGATCCGAACGAGAAGACGGACCTCGCGGAGCGGCATCCCGCGATGGTCCAGCGTCTGCAGCGGCTGCTCGCGGAATGGCGGCAGCAGCACCCGATGGCGGGAACGCGCAGCACGCTCGTCGCGCCGCCCGGCTGGCTCGCACCGAAGGACTGGGCGACCGCCGTGCTTCCTTCGTCGCTGCTGCAGCCGCGCTGGAAGAACGAGCTCCCGTTCTCCCGAGCGATCCTGGACGCGACGGCGCATCGCGGCGTCCTGGTCGACGAGGCGACGAAGAAGGAGCTCCTCGAACGCGACGCCGAGCGAGGACGCCCCTAGGAGCCTGACCCAAGATGGCCGCGCGGCGCCTCCGCGCCGATCTTGGGTCAGGCTCCTAGCCCTCGAACCAGCGTGATACACCCTGTCGATTCGATCGAATTCTCTTAAAA
>CAZFKD010000366.1:0-4941 GCA_964519695.1 uncultured Spirochaetaceae bacterium | reverse complement strand
TTGCGGCCGAGCCCGCCGCCACGGACCCGACTCCGCCGACGCGCGCGCTGCTCGACTGGTATGCGATGGGCGGCGGGCTGATGCACGGGATCGCCTTCTGCTCCGTGCTCATCGTCGGGACGGTCCTCGAGCGGGTCTGGGCGCTGCGCAGCTCGGCGACCCGGCCGCGCCGTCTCGTGGCCGAGATCGAGCGTGCGCTCGCGGTCGGCAATCGCTCGGAGCTCAAGCGCCTCTGCGAGGGTGGAGACTGCGCGCTGGCGCGCCTGGCGGCGCAGGCGCTCGATCCGGCGGTGACCCCGGATACGATCGAGTCTGCCGGCGCCTTCGAGGCGCGTCGATTGTTGCGGAACCTCCCGCTGCTCGCCGCGCTCGGCAACCTCGCGACCATGATCGGACTGCTCGGCACGGTCCTCGGCATGATCGACGCGTTCGACCGGATCGCCCTCGTCGGCTCGGGCGACGCCCGCGTCGTCGCAGGGGGCATCTTCCTCGCGCTGATCACGACGGCCGCTGGCCTCGCCGCCGCGATCTTCGCGGTCGCGGCGCATGCGGCGCTGTCGCGGCGCGCGGACGACGTCGTCGCGGAGCTCGAGCGCCTGACGGGCGAGATCCGGCAGTCGGTCGAGGTCCTGCCCGTCGCGAGCCGGATCGAGCTCGCCGCGGCCCGGGAGGGCAGGGCCTAGCATGCGCTTCGCCCGGCCGCGAATCGATTCGTCGGGCTCGCCACTCGGGCCGCTGCTCGACGTCGTGCTGCTGCTGCTCATCTTTTTCGTCGTGACGAGCAGCTTCTCGAATCAATCGCTCGAGCTCGTGCTTCCGGCCGCGGAGTCGGGAAGGCCGCAGACTCGGCAGGGCATCGTCGTCGCGATCGATGCGGCGGGCGGGCTCTCGGTCGACTCCCGGCCGACCTCGCTCGATGCGCTGCGGGCGGTGCTCGTCGATGCCCGGGTCGCCGCGCGGCCGATCGAGCTGCGCGCGGATCGCACGACGGCGCATGAGCACGTCGTCGCCGTGCTCGACCTCGCTCAGGCGTCGGGCGTCGAAGATCTGTCGATCGCGGTCGCCGGGGGCTCCGCCGCCGACCGATCGGGCGCGGCCTTCGCTGACGCGCCGGGGCCCGGTCCTGCGTCGGGCCCCGCCGCGGCCGCCGGGAGCCATTGAGCCACCGCCGGCGCAGCGGCGACCAGCCAGACGAGAAAGGGCAGCGTGTCCGAGAGCAGCGAGGGCACGAGCGGCAGATGCCGCGCGCGGCCCACGCCCGTCTCTGTCAGGTTCAGCGCGAGATGCCCGCAGAAGAGCGCGAAGAGTCCGAGCGCGAGTCCGACCGCCCGGCGGCGCGCCGAGAGATGCGGCGTCACGAGCAGGAGCCCGACGAACGGAATGAAGTTGACGTAGCGCTGCCGGAAGGCGCCGACGCGCGCGCCTTCGAAGCCGAGCGCGTCGTAGATCGGCGGCGCCACGAATCTAAGGAAGCGGCCGTATTGCATGCGGCCGCCTTCCTCCCAGAGCCAGGTCAGGAGCAGCGTGATCGCGCCGAACGCGAGCACGCGGAGCAGCACCTTCGTCATTTCTGCCTCACCGCCGCACGCAGAGCCGGATCCAGCCGTACAGGACCCCGACGATCATCGCGATCAGCGTCGCCTGCCAGAAATAAAGATGGAAGAAGTCGAAGGCCGCATGCCAATGGCGGCCGACGATCAGCAGCGTCGCGATCCGCAGGACGTTGAAAGCGAAGATCGCTAAGCAGCCGGCCGGGATGCCTATCGCCCGCGCGCGCCAGGGGGCGGGGAAGGCCAGCACGCAGGCCGAGTAGATCAGCATCTCGAGGATGCCGACGCATTCGATGATGATCGAGACCGAGAACCCGTCGTAGGTGACGAGGTCGCCGCGGGTCGTCATGGCCGCCGTGAAGAGAGACATGAAGGCCGAGACGGTCCGGGCCGTAAAGATCTCGAGCTGGCCGAGGGCGGGCTGGAGCCTCTCCAGGAGCAGCGCGGCGGCGCCGCCGACGATCAGGAGATAGAGGAGGACGAGCAGCGGGTAGCGGAGCTGCGGATGGACGGGTCTCACAGGCCGGAGACTAACCCAGAAGCGACCGATCCCCGGCGGCCGTCCGGAGCGGCTCGTCATCGCGCTCGCCGCGACGCTCGACGACATAGCCCCGCCCGTCGTCGGCGAAGCGGTAGCCGAGGCCGCGGACCGTCTCGACCGAGTCCCGGGCGGATCCGAGCTTGCGCCGAAGGCTCTTGATGTGGGCGTCGACGCTGCGTTCGAGCAGGCCGTCCGGGCTGCCCCAGGCCTCGCGGATCAGATCGCCGCGGGAGAGGACCCGGCCGTCGGCAAGGGCGAGGCTCTCGAGCAGGGAGAATTCCCGCGGCGTCAGCGGGACCATCGCCCCGTCGACCCAGGCGGAGCGCCGACTCGTATCGACGACGAGCCCGTCGCGCGAGGTCACGCGCTTCTCCTCGACGACGACCGCCAGATGCGCGCTGCGCCGCAGGACTGCACGAACCCGCGAGACGAGCTCCCGCGCGAAATAGGGCTTCGAGACGAAATCGTCGACGCCGCATTCGAAGCCGAGGATGCGATCCGCCTCGAGCGACCAGCGGCTCACGATCACGATCGGCTTCGAGGCCAGCGACTCGCTCTCGCGGATGCTGCGGCAGAGCGCGAAGCCCGAGCCGTCGGAGAGGACGAGCTCCGAGAGGACGACGTCCGGAGGCGAGCGGCGGGCGAGGGCGAGGGCCTCGGTGATGCCGGAGGCTTCGACGATCTCGAGATCGGGCCGCTCGAGGCTCTTGCGCGCGGTCTCGCGGCTCGCCGCGTCGGGATCGACGACGAGGACGCGCTTGGCGTGGGATCCGGAATGCGGGGGGGACGTGTCCATTGCGTGCCTTCCCCGGCAGGAAAGCAACACATGATGACGTCGACATGACGGGATCGGGGGGATTGATGCACGAATGCGTGTCGAATATGGCGTTACGATGAGGGCGGCGTCGCCGCGGCGCGCAGGGCCTCGATCGCTCCGGGCCGATCGAGCTCGGTCTGGAGGAGGAGGCGTCCCTCGCCGGTGATGAGGAGCGCCGTCGGTCGGGTCGGGACTGCGCCGAGGAGCGACTCGGCGTGTTTCTCAGCCGCCTGCGGATAGGCGTAGGGGACACGCCAGCCGACGGCCTCGAGGCGGTCCTTCACGGCCTGGATCTGATCCCGCTCGACGGCGAGTGGAAACATCAGGCCCTGGAGCTTCGGCACGTCGGCGAGCGCCGCGAGCCGTTCGGCAAGCACCGCGAACGACTCGGGGCCCGGATCGGCGAAGATGCAGAGGAAGCGGTCGGATTTCGCGAGCTCGGGGGTCGGGAAGGCCATCGGCTCCGGCGACGTCGGGTGCACGAACTGGGTTCCGAAATGCGCCAGGAAGTTGGGTGCCGTCTTGAAGCGCGTCCCGGCCTCGACCTCGTTCGCGCGGGCGACGAAATCCGTCGCGGCGATCGGGATCTCGTGTTTGCCGTGGCGGCCGAAATCGATCCGGACGAGGCCGGACGGAAGCAGGCGGATCACGCCCCCGCGGTAGCCCTGCTTGAGGGGGCTCGCCGCACCGTCGGGCGTCCAGGGCTCGACGAGCGACGCGATGTTGGGCCAGGCTGCCTCGTTCTCGTAGACGTTCTCGGCGTTGATTCTTCCCCCGGAGGCCTGAGCCGCGTCCGGAGCGGGTTGTGTCGCTGTGGCCGCGGGCTTCGCGTCCCGCGCCTCGTCGGCCGAGGGCGAGCAGGCGAGCTGGGTCGCCGGCAAAAGGGCGAGGATCAGAAGGAAATAGGCGGCTCGAAGGGTCGTGTTCGGACGTTGCATCGACGGGGTCTCGCTTTCGCTCTCGTCTGGGGCGGATTGCGGTGGGAAACGGTCGTTGGGAAAGAGAGGAGCCCGCATCCCATCGGGATGCGGGCTCCAAGATCATGCTCGAACCGAAGTCGCCGTGTCTAGCGGCGGCGGCGGGACAGAGCGAGCAGACCCATCGCGCCGGCACCGATCAGCTGCGCGAGCCCCGGCTCCGGAACCGGCGTCATGCCGGCCATGGAGAGGGCCGTCCAGCCGTCGGTCCACTGGGCCGACACCGAGTCGTAAGCGCCACGGTAGGTGGCGTTCACGAGCGGCAGCGGCGGGACGATGCCGTCCGCCATCACCGCGTTGGGGAAGCTCGGTCGCAGGTCGATCGACTTGAGCGAGGCATCGAGCTTGCCGGCGATGCCGGTGGGCACGAAGCTGGTGTCGCGCTGGTTGATGCGGAAGAGCGGGCTGTCCATGCCGTCCTCGCATCCGAAGATGCGCACGCCGTTGTTCAGCATCGTGACCTCGGGCGAGCTGAGCGGAACCGGCGCCACGTTGTCGCAGGAGACCGCGGTGGCCACCGCGAGCCCGTTGTTGGCGTTGTCGGTCATCGTGAAGCCCGGGACGCCGCCTCCCGCGAGGTCGAGGCCCTGGCGGGAACCCGCGGCGTTCACCGTATCCATGATCAGGCCGTTCGCGATCGTGCCGGCCCAGCCGTTGCGGGTCTCCCAGCCGTCATTGTCGTTCACGTGGCCATTGTACGACGGCGTCTGGCCGCTGCCCGCGATCGTGAAGTTGTAGAAGTTCATGTTCTGGAAGGGGGTCGGCTGACCTCCGACCAGGTTGAGGTTCTGGGGGGTGGTGTCGCTGTCGTCACCGTCGCACTCGCAGCCCTTGTCGCCGCCGACCGAGCCCCACGTCGCTTCCACGAAAGTGCCCGAGCCCGGCGGATCTTCCACGAGCTGGTTGAAGTAGGGCATGATGGCCACGAGGAACTGGTTCGTGCCGCGCCATCCCTGGTCGACGTCGAACTGGTCGTCGCCAGCGAACACGACATAGAGGTGGTCGCCGTTCACCGTGCCGCCGAACCACTCGATGCCGTCGTCGAAGTTGCAGTAG
>CAZFKD010000365.1:0-4970 GCA_964519695.1 uncultured Spirochaetaceae bacterium | reverse complement strand
GGCGCCTACCTCGCCGCGCGCGCTCTCTGGCCGTCGCTGCGGGCGGGATTCCGCGCGGGCGATCTGCGCCGCTGGTTTCTCCTGGCGGCCGTCGCCGGTTGCCTCCTGATCGCGGGCGAGGAGACGGACTGGGGGCAGACGTATCTGCAGTACGCGACCCCGGAGGCCTTCGTGCATGCGAACATCCAGGGCGACCTGAGTCTCCACAACCTCGCGCTCCCCGAGTCGTTCGGGGTCACGCGCTGGGCGAACTGGGCGCTGCGGCTGATGGCCGCGGCGCTCGGCGGCGTCGTACCGCTGCTGCTCTTCACGTGCGCACCGTTCCGGCGACTCATCTACGCCCTCGATGTCCCGCTGCCCCCCTGGTGGAGCCAGGCCGTCCTCCTGGCAGCGGCGCTCATCCCCGAGGTCGATGGTCGCTTCCAGCGCAACAACGTCGACTCCGAGCTCCGCGAGGTCGCGGTCTCCGTCGCCGTCCTGGTCTGGATCGCGTGTGCCGTCCGTCGGGAAGAGCCCGCATCGATCCCCCGCCGCGGATGACGGGCGCGGCCCTCGGCGGCCGCGGCGAGCGCCGGCTTCTGCCTCGGACGAAAGAGCGAGCACTCGGCGGATCTGGTCTGCGGTGCGAGACGGCGTAGCCTGTATTCGGCCGGGATTCGACCCGGAGGACGGGCAGGCGCAGACGGCGGGATCGCGGCGAGCCGCTCGCCGGTGGAACCGGCTGCGGCGGAAGAGGGGGGCGCCGCGTGATTCCGGGATCCTTCGCGATGGCGGTCTGGATGCTCCTGCCGCCGATCTTCTTCTATTTCCTTCGACCCCACATCGCGGCCCTGATCACGCTCCTCAGCGCAATGATGTTCCTGCCGGAGGGGCTCGGATTCAATCTTCCGGTGCTCCCGACGATGGGCAAGTACGAGCTGGGCTCGCTCTCGGCGATCGTGTGGTGTCTCGCCTTCGCGCCCGCCGCGATCCTCCGCGCCCGGCCGCTGCGCGGGCCCGAGTTCCTGGTCGTCGTGCTCTTCGTCGGAACGTTCATCAGCTTCTTTCTCAACCAGGGCTCCTTCCGGATGGGGGTGGCGGTCGTACGCGGGGTCGAGCTGACCTCGATCGTCAGCGCCGTCATCGAAGATTCGCTCACCTGGCTCGTCCCGTTTCTGCTCGGTCGCGCGCTCTTCGATCGTTCGGAAGCCCTGCGCGACCTGTTCGTGGTGCTCGTCTTCGCGGGACTCGGCTATTCGCTCCTGATGCTCTTCGAGATCCGGATGAGCCCCCAGCTCCATCGCTGGACGTTCGGATACATGCAGCACTCGTTCGCCCAGGCCGTCCGAGACGGCGGCGCCTATCGTCCGATGGTCTACATGCGGCACGGCCTCAATCTCGCGCTGTTCGCCATCATGTTCATGACCGCGGCCTGGATCCTGATGAAGACGCGCTACCGACTGCCCTTCATCCACTTCATGCCGAAGTGGACGATCGCTGCCTATCTCACCTTCATCCTCGTGATCTGCCGCTCGACCGGCGCGCTGCTGTACGGGATCGCGATCGTGCCGCTCGTCTACTTCGCGTCCAGTCGGCTCCAGATGCTCGCGGCGATCTCGATCGCAGCGCTGGCGTTCTCCTATCCGGCGATCCGGGTCGCCCAGCTGCTGCCCGTCGAGGAACTCGTCCAGATGGCCGAGGAGCAGTTCGGCGAGCGCCGCGCCCATTCTTTCGCGGGCCGGCTCCGCACCGAAGAGCAGATGACGGTCCAGATCCAGCGCAAGCCCCTTTTTGGCTGGGGCAGCGCGGGTCGCGCGATGATCCGCGACGTCGAGACGGGCGAGCTGAAGACGACCTTCGACGGCGCCTGGCTGATCATCTTCGTGAAGACGGGGATCGTCGGCTTCGTCTGCATCTTCGGATTGATGCTCTGGCCCGTCGTCGTGGCATTCCGGCGGATCGGGGCGATCCGATCGAAACAGGATCGCGCGATGATCGCGGGGCTATCGCTCATGGTCGCGATCCATACATTCGACCTGATCCCGAATTCGACGACGGAGGCGTATTTGACGTTGCTGTCGGGGGCGCTTTCGGGCGCCGTGCCCGGCATGTTGCGTGAGCAGTCGGAACGACTCGCACGGCGCAGGGAAGCCGGCCCGTCCGTCGATTCCGGCGCGTCTCCGGGCGGGGCGTCGAAAGGGGCTGGCGGACGACCGGTCCGCGGCTCGGAGCGTGCGGGACAGACGCCGACCGCACTCGGGGAGGGCCTGCTGGGCTCAGGACGGCGACGGGGCCCGAAGCGCTGACTCCGAGAGAGCCCGCGAATGGACCGATCCGTGGAGCGTGGAAGGGAGGTCGCGCGACGAGTCGCGCGTCGTGAATCGAAACGTGCTCGATCCGAGGGGGCTCGACTGGGGCGGGAGGAATTTCTGGAGGGGACTCCGGAAACCGATCCGAACGCAGATTCGGAAAGAAGTGGCCTGGGGTGGTGGAGCCGGCGGGAATCGAACCCGCGACCTCTTGAATGCCATTCAAGCACTCTCCCAACTGAGCTACGGCCCCCCAGGCGCGCGGACTCTAACGGGGCGGCGGGAGCCTGTCAAAGCGATTCGAAGCGGCGTTTCAGAGGTACGGATGGAGGTCGGGGGAGTTGCCGCGGGGTCCCGACCCGATCGACCGTGGTATGCTGCCGCGCGCCGCCGGAGTGGCGAAATTGGTATACGCAGGGGACTCAAAATCCCCCGATCGCAAGATCGTGCGGGTTCGAGTCCCGCCTCCGGCACCACCGGTCCGGCCCTCGGATCCCGAGGCCCCGCGCGATGAGGGACGCCATGAGTGGAGAGGCGCCGCCGCTGCGGCCCGACCAGTATGCGCGCTATCGCCGGCACCTGACGCTGCCCGAGATCGGGCTCGAGGGGCAGCAGCGCCTGCTCGAAGGATCGGTGCTGTTGATCGGTGCCGGTGGTCTCGGCTGCCCTGCGGCGCTCTACCTCGCGGCGGCCGGCGTCGGCCGGATCGGGCTGCTCGATGACGACGTCGTCAGTGCCTCGAACCTCCAGCGCCAGATCCTGTACGCGACGGCCGATCTCGGCCGGCGGAAGGTCGAAGTCGCACGGGAGCGGTTGCTCGCGCTCAATCCCGACGTGCAGGTCGACGTCTTCGCGACGCGTCTCGATTCGAGCAATGCCCTCGATGTCTTCGCCGACTACGACGTCGTCGTCGACGGCACCGACAACTTCCCGACCCGCTACCTCACGAACGACGCCTGCGTCCTGCTCGGCAAGCCCAACGTCTACGGCTCGATCTTCCGCTTCGAGGGGCAGGCGAGCGTCTTCGATGCACGCCACGGTCCCTGCTATCGCTGCCTCTATCCCGAGCCGCCCCCGCCCGGTGCGGTGCCGTCCTGCGCGGAGGGCGGGGTGCTCGGCATCCTGCCCGGGACGATCGCCATGGTGCAGGCGACCGAGACGCTCAAGCTGCTGAGAGGGATCGGGCGCTCGCTCCGTGGGCGCCTGCTTCATTACGACGCGCTCGAGATGAGCTTCCGCGAGTTCCGCCTCCAGAAGGATCCGGCCTGCCCGATCTGCGGCGAGAAGCCCGAGATCGATCGTCTGATCGACTACGAGGGCTTCTGCGGCATGCCGGCGAGGGAAGGCGACGTGCCCTCGGAGGTCCCGGTCTGCAGCGCGGCGGAGCTCGCTCGCCGGCGCGCTGCGGGGGAGGATTTCTGTCTGGTCGACGTGCGCGATGCCGACGAGCTCGCGATCGCGCAGATCGAAGGTGCGCGCTGGATTCCGCTGCCGGAGCTCGAAGCGCGGATCGGGGAGCTGCTGGCCGAGCGCCCGAAGCGCATCGTCGTCCACTGCCATCATGGCGGTCGCAGCGAGAAAGCGGCCCGTCTGCTGCTCGCGCGCGGCTTCCCGCGCGTCGAGAATCTCGAGGGGGGCATCGAGGCCTGGTCGCTGACCGTCGATCCGCGCGTCGCGCGGTATTGAGCGGGTTTCGGTCCCGGCGCGCGAGCCGATCGCTCGATTCCTTGCATGCCCGTCGAGGGCGACGTCCATCGCGGGCGGAAAGAAAGAGGGGACTTCCATCTTGGCGCGTATGAAACTTCCGGATCCGCTCTCGCGGCGACATCTGCTCGAGGCCGCGCTCGAGCCGGCCCGGGCGAAGACCCTGGCCGAGGGCTACCTCGCCCTCGGCCGGGAGATCGAGGCGATCGATTTCCTCGCGAAGGCCGGGGATGAGACGGGCCTGGTCGCCCTCGAGCAGGCGGCCGTCGAACGAGGCGACGTCTTCCTGCTGCGCCGCGTCGCGCTGGCGCTCGGTCGGGAGCCCGGATCGGAACGCTGGCGGGCGCTCGCAGAGGCGGCGACGCGGGCCGGTCGGGAGCGCGATGCCGAGGCGGCGATGCGACTCGCTGCCGTCGACGCCTGATCGCCGCGGTCGATGCAACGCGTCGTCCGGATCGAGAACGCCCGCTCCCACAACCTGAAGGGGATCGACTGCGAGATTCCGCTCGGCCGGATGACCGTCATCACCGGTCCCTCGGGCTCGGGCAAGACGACGCTCGCCTTCGACACCCTCTACGCGGAGGGTCAACGGCGTTATGTCGGCTCGCTTTCGGCCTACGCACGTCAATTCCTCGAGCGATTACCGCGGCCCGAGGTCGATTCGATCTCGAACCTGCCGCCGGCGATCGCGATCGAGCAGCGCAGTGGGGTGACCAGCGCGCGGGCGACGGTCGGCAGCGCGACGGAGGTCCTCGATCCGCTGCGGATGCTGTTCGCCCGCGTCGGGATCACCGTCTGCCCGACCTGCGACGAGGTCGTCGATGCCGGCGGCATCGTCGCGACCGCCGAGCGGATCGCCGCCGAGCTCGGGGGCGAGCGGGTGCAGATCCTCGCGCCCCTGCGCGGCGGCCAGGGGCGGGCCGCGGAGATCCGCGACGCGCTCGTCAAGGAGGGCTTCGCCCGGCTCCTCAGCGAGGC
>CAZFKD010000364.1:0-4975 GCA_964519695.1 uncultured Spirochaetaceae bacterium | reverse complement strand
CCTCCTTCCCGCCGCGTTTGTCGGCGCCGACACCGAGATCCTCCGGTGGGGGGTCGGCTTGCTGCTGCCTGGCGAGGTGATGGGCAGCGATGGCTGGGATCTGGAAGCGCTGACCAGCTCGCTGGGTCGCCTCGAGCAGGCGGCTCGCATCCGTCTCGAAGCCGATCGTGAACAGGCCACGATCGAAGGGGGTGAACGCGCCGGCATCGATCCGATCGACGAGTCCTTCTTCTTCGCGAATGCGCTGGACGAGCCGGCTCGATTCGCACTCGCCGAGGACATAGGCCAGGAGGTCGAGGTGGATCGCGTCGCGCTCGCGAAACGGTGCGGCCGGCCAGGCGAGATCGACGCGATGGCCCTCGAAGGGTTTGCGCAGGATCGCGATCTTCGTTTCTTTGCGAGGCGGCTCGAGCTCGCGGGTCCGCCTGGCCTGGCCGGGGAGCGCGTCGGCGAACAGGCGTTCGACTTCGCCCTTCAGCTCGGCGGCGTCGAAATCGCCGACCGCGACGACCATCAGGTTGTCGGGCGTGTACCAGCGTTCGAAGAACCGGCGCACCTGCGCGCGATCGAAGCGGCCGACGTTCTCGGCCGGACCGAGGATCGGGCGGCCGTACCGATGGACGCGGAAGGACTCGCGAAAGCACAGATCCGACAGCACATGGCCCGGCGTATCCTCGGAGCGCCGGATCTCCTCGAGGACGACCTCTCGCTCGCGCGCGATTTCGTCGTCGTCGAATGCGGAGAACCGAATCGCGTCGCAGAGGACGTCGAGCCCGCGTTTCCATTCCGAGGCGGGCAGGGTCGCGTGGTAGACCGTGGAGTCGAAGGACGTGTAGGCGTTGACCTGCCCGCCGAGGCCTTCGATCTCGCCGGCGATCTCTCCGACGCCGCGGCGCTCGGTGCCCTTGAAGAGCATGTGCTCGTGGAAATGGGCCAGGCCTTCCTCGCCGGGGCGCTCGTCGGCGGAGCCGACACCGGCCCAGATCTGCAGCTCGACGACGGGATCGCGATGGCTCTCGCGGAGCAGGAGGGTCAGGCCGTTCGGCAGGAGATGGCGATGCGTTGCGGCGGGCTTCAAAGCGGGACGAGCGTACCGGAGTCGATCGGGCATTGCCCGCGAACGCCCCGGTCCCGGTACCCTCTCGAAATGCCTCCCGACCCGGCCATTCCCGTTCGCCCGGCGGCTTTCGACGATGGGCGGGTCGGTGTGTACCTCCATCTGCCGTTCTGCGAGCGGATCTGCCCCTATTGCGATTTCGCCGTCGTGGCCGCCCGGGCGCTGCCCGCGGCGCTCGAGCGGCAATATGTCGACGCGCTCTGCCGGGAGCTCTCGGCGCGCCGGGCGGATTTCGCGGGTCGCGGCCTCGCCAGCATCTATTTCGGCGGGGGGACGCCGGCGCTGTTCCGGCCGGAGTCGATCGCGCGTCTGGTCGCTGCGGTTCGCGCCGCCTTTCCCGGGGACGGAGCTGAGGAAAGAGCGGGGGCCGAGCAGGGGCAGGACGATGCCCCCGAGATCACGATCGAGCTGAACCCGAGCACGGTCGAGCTCGCGCGCCTGCCGGGGTTTCGCGCGGCGGGCGTCGACCGATTGTCGATCGGTGTTCAATCCTTCCAGGACGAGCGGCTGAAGCGCCTGGGACGGGCGCACCGCGCAGCGGTCGTTCATGACACGCTGCGTGCGGCGCGCGGCGCAGGCTTCGACAACATCTCCCTCGATCTGATCTTTGCGCTCCCGGACGAGAGCCGAGCGGCGCTCGACCGCGACATCGACGCGCTGCTCGCGTTTCGGCCCGAGCATGTCTCGACCTACGAGCTGACCTTCGAGCCCGAGACGCCCTTCGGGCGGGCGCTGGCGGGCGGCCGCTGGCGGCGCTGCGACGAGGATCTCGCGGCCGACCTGATCGAGCATGTCGAGTCCCGGCTCGGCGCCGTGGGCTACGACCGCTATGAGATCTCGAGCCATGCGCGCAGCGGGCGGCGCTCGCGGCACAACGCGCGCTACTGGCAGCGCGAGGCGGTGCTCGGACTCGGGATGGGCGCCCACTCCTTCGAAGCGCGGACGGCGACGGATCCCCACGGACGACGGCGGGCGAACCCGCGCTCGCTCGAAGACTGGCTGCGGGGCGTCGAGAGCAATCCGGGGCAGGTCGGCCGGGAGGAGCGCTACTCGGCGCAGACGGCGAGAGGCGAGGCGGTTTTCCTCGCGTTGCGGCAGCGGGAGGGCCTTTCTGCCGCGCGCTTCGAGGCCGAGTTCGAAGCGCCGCCCCGCGACTTCTTCGCGGCCGAGATCGAGCGCGCCGTCGAGCTCGGCTGGCTCGTCGAAGGCGATCCGGCACCCGGCGATCTGCGATTGACCCGGGCCGGTCGTCTGCTGGCCGACAGCGTCGCAGCGCTCTTCGTTGCGGAATCGGATGTCCCGGCGGACGTCCCGACGGAGGTCGCTGCGGGACCGCCGGCCGCGCGCTGACCCGCGGGCGATTGACGCTCGCGGGGCGGGGCGACTACGCTGCGGCCAGCGAGGTTCCGACCAGATGAACGGACAGCCTCTCCGGACACGCCCGAAGGTCTACGGGTCGACTTTCGAGCCGACACTGAGCGAGCGCCAGGCCATGGTCCTGCGCGCCCTGGTCTCGACCTACGTCGATCGGGCGGGCCCGGTCGCTTCCCAGCTCCTGGCGGGCAAGATTCCGGTTTCGCTCTCCCCCGCGAGCATTCGCAATACCCTCGCCGAGCTCCAGGACGCCGGACTCGTCGAGAAGGCCCACGCCTCGTCGGGCCGTGTCCCGACGCCGCTCGGGCTGCGGACCTTCATCGACCACCTGCTCGAGCCCTCCGACCTCGAGCCGGACGACCAGCGCCAGCTCGACCGCGCCCTCGCCGGCGTCGATACCTCCGAGACGCCGCGACTGACCGCGCAGGTTCTCTCGGATCAGACACGCCAGCTCGGGTTCGTCGTCCCGCCGCGGGTGGAGCAGCTGCTCTTGCGGACGGTGCATCTCGTGCCCGTCGGGACGGGCCGGGTTTTGGCGGTGCTCGTCGCCGAGAGCGGCGGGGTGATGCAGCGGATCATCGCCCACGAGGAGAAGATCTCGCGCCGCGAGCTCGAACGGATCGGCCGGATCCTGGCGGAGCGCGTCGCGGGGCGAACGCTGGTCGGGCTGCGCCGATGCCTCGAGGCCGAGCGTGAACGCCTTCGCGGAGAGGCCGACGATCTCCTGCGCTGCGCCTGGATGCTCGGGCTGGGCGCCTGCGAGGGGGACTCCGGGGAGGATCTCGTGATCGCGACGCGGCTGGCGCTGCTGGCGCAGCCGGAGTTCTCGGATCCGGAGCGGATCCGGGGCCTCTTCTCGGCGCTCGAAACGAACGAGCGGCTGCTCGAGCTGCTGCGCCAGATCGCTCGGGCGGATCGCGGGTCCGTGCGCGTCGGCCTCTCGATGTCCCTCGAGACCGAGCTCGGCGAGCCGTCGCTGCGAGACTGCGCCCTGATTGCCGTGGCCTACGGTACGTCTTCGGAGCCGGGGGCTCGGGGCGTGCTCGGCGTGATCGGTCCGCAGCGGATGGACTACGGACGGGTGATCCCCCTCGTCCACTACTGCTCCGAGCTCGTCACCCGCAAGCTCATGGTCTGAGGCGGGCGATCCGCTCGCCCATCGGCGTCGGGGGCACCCGGCGAAAGGCGCTTTCACGACACGCTCGCTCGACCGGGAGTGAGACCGACGTTCGAACTTTACAGTCCGGGCAGATTGCTTACGTAAAGCACTCGCCAGCCGATGAATGGATGAGGCATTCATGAGCGATCGATCGAAGAACCAGGACAACGAGCCCGTCGAGGGCGACCTCGTCATCGAGCCCTCGGCCGAGATGGCCGAGGCCTTGCGCGAGGCGACCGAAGCGCTCGATGCCCGCGAGGCCGCCGCGGGCGGCGGCTCCGGCGGTCCGTACGCTCAGACGGCCGACAAGCTCACGATCGAGCTGCTCTCCCAGGAGCTCCAGGAACTCAAGCGATTCCATGAGGAGAAGGTCGAGGAATTCGCGGGCCAGAAGGACCACTTCCTCCGGCTCCAGGCCGAGTTCGAGAACTTCCGGCGTCGCAGCCTGAAGGAGAAGCAGGAGAGCCTGCGCTTCGGCCACCAGAATCTCGTCAAGGATCTCCTTTCGGCCGTCGATAATCTCGAGCGCGCCATGGAGCACGGGGCGCAGAACGCCGGAGCCGAGGTCAGGGGAGTGCTGGACGGGATCGCGCTGGTCTACCGCGAGATCATGTCCACCTTCGACAAACACGGGGTTTCGCAGATCGACGCGGCGGGCCAGGTCTTCGATCCCGCCGTCCACGAAGCGATCGGCCAGATTCCGAACGCCGAGGCCCCGCCGAACACCGTCGTCCAGGTGCTCCAGAGGGGTTACGTCATCCACGACCGGATGGTTCGTCCGTCGCGGGTGCTCGTCTCTCGGGCACCCACTCCGGAGGAGCGGGGCTCCCGGGGCGGTGAATAGGTCTCGTTCCTCCGCGGCGCGGTCGGGGGCCGGGGCGGAGGGGGCGAGGCGACATGGGCAAGGTCATCGGGATCGATCTCGGCACGACCAATAGTTGTGTCGCCGTAATGCAGGGCGATCAAGCCGAGGTCATCGCCAACGCCGAGGGCGCCCGCACGACCCCGTCGATGGTGGCGTATACCGCCAGCGGCGAGAAGCTCGTCGGACAGATCGCCAAACGTCAGGCGGTCACCAATCCGGAATCCACCATCTTCGCCGTGAAGCGCCTGATCGGCCGCAAGCTCGAGGCCGACGAGGTCCAGGCCTTCTCGAAGATCGCTCCGTTCAAGATCGTCGCGGCCGACAACGGCGATGCCTGGGTCGAGATCAACGGCAAGCCCTGCTCGCCGCAGGAGATTTCGGCGATGGTGCTCGCGCGCATGCGCGATACGGCGAGCGAGTTCCTCGGCGAGCCCGTCGACCAGGCGGTGATCACGGTTCC
>CAZFKD010000363.1:644-4982 GCA_964519695.1 uncultured Spirochaetaceae bacterium | reverse complement strand
GTCGCCCTGAAGACGGTCACCAGATACGGGCAATTGGAGTCAAAGCCGGACTGCTGTGCCCGTGTCGCCAGCAGATCGTCATCGGCAGGGGTGCCGCTCAACCACATCTGAATCCAGTCGCCGCGCGCTTGCTCTACAGCAGAAGCAATCGCACGATTTTTAGCCAGCTCAATAGCGCAAACGTCACCGCCGTAAGTGAGGATGAGCCCCCCCCCCGCGAGCCCGCCGAGCTCCCCGAAACCGCCGCCTGAGCGGCGCTCAGGAAAGTCGCACCCGCCACTTCTCGAGCGCACGGCGATCGAACGCTGCCAGCCACTCGACGGCCTGGCGCCCGAGACGGGACGAGACGTCGAAGACCAGCGCCGACGCGAAGTCGATCAGGACCGGCCGCCCGTCGACGCCCGCGAGCAGATTGCTGCGATGCCTCAGGTCGAGGTGGACGACGCCTCGGCGATGCATCTCGTCGATCGTCGCCGCGAGCTCGTCGACGAATCCGCGCGGAACCCGGCCCGCGAGCCGCCGCGAGAGCAGCTCGCCCGGTCGATATTCGAGCACGATCGCCAGCGGGTCGAGCCACCCGAGCAAACGAGGAACCGACGCCATGCCTGCGAGCCGGCGATAGGCACGGACCTCTCGCCGGAGCAGCCAGGGTCCGACGCAGCTTCGCACGAAGCGGCCACGTGGCGCGAAATCCTTGACGACGACGTGCCCTCCGTCGGCTTCGACGAGCAGCACGTCCGCGTTGCGCGGACCGCCGCGCGACAAGACCTCTCGGCGCCGCTGCGCGAGGCTCGCGCGCGTGAGTCCCGCCGGCGACTCGACGGGCGCGATCAAGGCCCGCCCCAGCCGGAGCGCAGGCCGAAGAGCAACAGCGACGCGACGATGGCGATCAGCGTCCCGAGCTCGTTGTTGTCCGAATAGCGCTCGAGCCGCCAGGTCGTCTCGGCGGCGTCCTCCGGACGCCGAGCGGGAGCGGCGGGATCCCGCCAGGCCTTCCAACGGGGCCGGAGCGCCGGCACGGCAGCGTGGTAGCGCTCGAACGCCCCGCCGTAGAGGGCGGCGAGGCGCGCGCTCTCGACGCGATCCTTGCGCGGGAAATAGTGGAGCGCGAACCAGGGCCAGACGATCGAGAGGACGAACGCGCTCCACGGCCAGCCGAGCAGCAGTCCGAAGCCCGTCGCGACGAGCAGTGTCCCGAGATAGAGCGGATGGCGCAGGTAGGCGTAGGGACCGGTCGTCGTCAGCGCGTCGTTCTTGACCAGATGACCGGCGCCCCAGCTTCGAAGCGCCGCGCCGGCCACGATCGGCGGGACACCCATCACGAATCCCATGAGCGGCGGCTCCCGCCAGACGAGAAGCACGATTCCGGCGACGATGTACGGGAGCAGGCGGGGCCCGAAATTCTTCAGGCGAATCGGATTCCGCAAACGGGCCACTCCCGCGCCCCGTCAGCGGTCCCGGGATCGAGCCATCCGACCGTCGCGGACCATCTCCCAGAGCGTCTCGGCGAGCCGATCGCGGAAGCCGGGATCGGCCGGCACGGGATCGAGGTCGGCCGCCAGGAACTCGAGGATCTCGAGGTCGTCGATTCCCGGCTCCAGATCCCGATCCACCACCCGCTCCGCATCCGAGAACGGGTCGGAGAGGATTCCGATCGAATCCCCACTCGGGCTCCCCGCTCCCAGGACCTTGACTGTCATCGCGAACCCACACCCCATCCAGCCGCGCCGCAGCGCGCGAAGGGTCACCCCATCGATCGCTCCATCGCTTGCCGCTGAATTCCCAGAACAGTGGAGTTTCGGAGCCGCATGTGTCAGAAAGTCGACGGAGGAAATGATTTTCATGCACGCCCCCGGGCCATCAGCGGCTCAGCTCGCTCGCGGCTGGATTCGCGCAGGATTCCAGTCCCCGGACGACGAGATCGACCCAGGCCGTGCTGCTGCGCCGAAGGGCTTCGCCGGTCGGCAGGCGCGCACAGATCCCGAACAGGCTCGTGGCGAAGACGACCGCGAGCTGGTCCACGGGGAGGCTCGACCGGAACTGTCCGCGCTGCTTCGCGGCGGCGAGCTGCCGCGCGAGCGTATCAACGAGATTCGGAACGTTGCCGGTCGGATCCGCGAGGTCGTGGGGACGACGGACATGAAAGGAGAGCATTTCGGCGAGCAGCCCGATCTCGCCGACCCGGTCGTGCTCGTCGGTGATCGCTTCGGTCACCCGGCCGAGCAGCTCCCGCAACGACGGCTCCGAATCACCGACCGCCTCGATCCGGCGCGCGATCCGTTCGCTCACGCGAGCCGCGAGCTCGAGCAAGACGTCGTCCTTGGTCGGAAAATGAAAGTAGAACGTGCCGCGCGCGACGCCCGCCGATCGGGCGATCCGATCGACCTGCGCTGCGGCGACCCCGACGCTCCGGAATTCGCGGAGCGCGACCGCGAAGATCCGCTCGCGCGTCTCCAAGCGCTGGCGAGCCCGGGACCCGGGAGCCGGAGGAGCCCCGATCGACCGCTCGCTGCGCCCGGCCCAGGTCGTCGTTGCGAGGCCCCCCTCGACCCGCATGAATACGCCACGGAGCGACGGGTGTCAAAGCGGGACGAAGGCCGCCCGTAGTCCGCAACTCCTTCGCCAACCCTCTGCGGCAGCGGGTGAATCGCCGACATCGAGGCACGCGGTCGAGGGCGGCGCGGGCCGCCGGCGAAGCCCCATGAGCGCCGCGGGCGGCCCGACGGGAAGGCCGCCCTAGTTCTGGAGCATGCCCTCGAGGCCCGGCGTGCCCTCGGAGATCGCGCGCCGTATCCGATAGAGGTTCGCCTTGACGGCGTCCTCGCTCTTGCCGAGCGCCTCGGCGATGGCCCGGATCGGTTGACGGCGCAGATGCTTCAGGTGGAAGATCCGGCGCTGGAGCGGCGTCAGCTCGTTCTCGATGACCGATTCGCAGCGGCCCAGCATCCGGCGCGCGTCGACGGTCTCGTCGGCCAAGGGTCCACCCGCCGCCACGTCGAGGGCACCGCCCTCTTCGAGCGGCTCGAGCCGCGGCCGCGGCCGCCGAAAGCGCCGATTGACCTTGTTGCGGGTCACGCCGAAGATCCAGACGAGCAGCGTCGACTCACCCTTGAACGAGGCGAGCGCCGTCATGAGGGTCATGAAGACCTCCTGCGCGACGTCCTCGGCCTCGCCGGGATCCGAGAGGCGCTTCAGCGCGAAGCGGTAGACGCGCGGGAAATAGGTCTCGTAGAGCAGATCGAAATGCTCCCGGCTGCCCGCGAGGATCTGTTCGACGAGCTCCCGGTCCGAGACCCACAGGAGCCCTTCGCCCTGGTCCTGCCGGCGCGGGGCCGGTACCGCGCCGACCGCTGCGACCGTCCGGACGGCATCGGTCGTCCGCCGAACCTCCTGCATCCCGGCGGGGGCTGCGAACGCGGTCACCCGCTGGCTCCCAGCATTCGGCTCGCCCGACTGTACGTCCATCGGCTCGCCAATCAGGCTCTCGTCCCGGTCATCTCGCTGCATATCCACGGCGCGTTCCTCGATTCGAGCTTCGCCGAAATCACGCGCGGGGGGACGCATCCGATGGATCGGACACGACAGATCCGGCTTCCCTGGGACGGCCTCGCTTGGTCGGGTGGGGCCCTGAATCCCACCCTGCGCTGCCGTCCTGCCGAATCGACCCGCTCGAACTCGTCGAGCCCTTGGCTGTTCGAAAGTCATCCCGGCCATCCGGGCTGGTGGGAGGGAGAGCAAGCGCCGTGCCAGTTCCTGGCGACCGGCAATCGTCACCGCAATCCCTTGGAATAATGGTGATGTGAGGCTTTTCACGGAAGTCGAACAGCAACGAACCGCCGGGGAACCGAGGGAACAGTTTTTCCCATTCCGGGACGGATTTTCCCTACGGCCTGCGGCGCCCTGCCCCCGCGCGACCGTCTCGACCAGCGCCTGCGCCGCGCTTCCTGCCCGACCCGGAAGGCGATCAGACCTTCCCGGGCACGACCCACCACCGCCCGGCCCGCCATTGCCACTCATCCGTACGCAGCATGCTCGCGCTCCACCAGCGCAGCGGCAAGTCGTTGCGACCGACGAAGCGCAGCGAGACCTCGAGCACGCCGTCCGCGGTCGAAGAGAGACCGAGGAGCTCGATCCGACTCGGTTCGTTGTTGCGGATGTTGGCGCGGTCCAGGACGTCGACGAGCGCCGCATAGTAGTCGGAATAGGCGGTGACCGACGGAAAGAACTGACGCACGCTGGGATCTTCGAAGGTCGCCCGCGAGTTGAACCGCCGGCTCGCGATCCGCTCGTAGAAAACCTCGGAGAGCGGGAGGAACGCCTTCTGCGCCGCCGGCGGCA
>CAZFKD010000363.1:0-634 GCA_964519695.1 uncultured Spirochaetaceae bacterium | reverse complement strand
CAATCCCGCCAGTGCGAGGTCGATCTCGTCTCGTGGGACACCCGCGCCCCACGACCCCGCCCCGCCTCCGGCGGCACAGCTGGCGAGAGCGGCCCCGGCCAGCATCCCTGCGACGAGCCGCGTCAGCCGGCCGGGCCGGCCGCCCGCCCCGAGCCGACCGGATCCAAAACGGCGCCGGGCGGCGGATCTTCTCACCGCTCAGCACCGCCGAGCACGACCGCCGCCTGGGCGGCCGCGAGCCGGGCGAGCGGAACGCGATAGGGCGAGCACGAGACGTAGTCGAGCCCGACCTTCGCGAAGAAGCGGACGCTGGCCGGATCGCCGCCGTGCTCTCCGCAGACGCCGACCTTGAGGTCCGCGCGCGTCTTGCGCCCGAGGTCGACGCCGAGCCGGACGAGCTGCCCGATCCCCTCTTCGTCGATCGAGACGAAGGGATCGGCCGGGATCAGGCCTCCGTCGACGTAGGCCGGCAGGAAATTGCCCGCGTCGTCGCGCGAGAGCGCATAACCCATCTGCGTCAGGTCGTTGGTTCCGAACGAGAAGAAGTCGGCATGGTGCGCGATCTCGTCGGCGGTGAGGGCAGCGCGCGGAACCTCGATCATCGTGCCGATCGTCGGACGCACGCGGGTCCCCG
>CAZFKD010000362.1:0-5044 GCA_964519695.1 uncultured Spirochaetaceae bacterium | reverse complement strand
AGGTTCGTCGCGGTGTCGATCGTCGGCGGATCGCCCGGGCGCAGGCGACGGTAGATCTCGATGATCGCGTCTTCCTTCGTCAGGGTCTTGTCGGCGAGCAGCGTGTCGCGCAGCGCCGTCCCGGTGAGGACGGGGTCGAGGTACAGGAGCTTGAACTCCAGGATCTCCCGCTCCTGGAACTTGTCGAGATGCTCCTGCTTGAGCTCCTCGTTGCACTCGACGATGACCTCGCCGGTCTCCTCGTCGACGAGGTCGATCGGCGCGACGCGGCGAACCGCGTCCGACCGGATCAGGTCTTCCTGACCGACCTGGATCCACTCGATGCCGGCCTGGCGGAGCTTGCGCGCCGCGGCCTTCGTGAACTTCTTGTCCTTGCGGACGATGACCTCGCCGTCGTCCGTCTTGACCTCGCGCGTGCAGCGCTGGCCGATCAGGTTCTCGGGCTCGGTCTTCTTGAAGATCTTCCGCCCGTCGAGCTTGATGGTCTCGATCGGATAGAAGTACTGGAGAAGCTCTTCCGGGGTATAGCCGAGGGCCTTCAGGAGCACCGTGACGTGGATCTTGCGTCGGCGATCGATGCGCGCGAAGACGAGATCCTTGTGGTCGTACTCGATGTCGAGCCACGACCCTCGGTACGGGATCACCCGGCACGAGAAGATCTTCTTGCCGGCGGCCGACGCCGTCGTCGACACGGAGGTGTCGTAGAAGATGCCCGGGGAGCGGTGGAGCTGGGAGACGATGACGCGCTCGGTCCCGTTGATCACGAAGGTGCCGTTGTCGGTCATGATCGGGATTTCCCCGAAATAGACCTCCTGCTCCTTCACGTCGCGGATCGTCTGGGCGCCTTCGGCGTCGTCCCCGGCGACGAGCCGGATCGTCACCTTGAAGGGCGCCGCGTACGTCATGCCGCGCTGCAGGCATTCCTGCACGTCGTACTTCGGCTGCTCGAGGGCATAGCCCACGAATTCCAGCGAAGCGGTGTCGTTGAAGTCGCGGATCGGGAAGACGGACGTGAACACGGACTGCAGGCCCGTGTTCTCGCGCTTCTCCATCTCGACGCCGGTCTGGAGGAACCGGTCGAACGACTGCTTCTGGATCTCGAGCAGGTTGGGCGTATCGACGATGCGCGGGATGCGCGAAAAGGACTTGCGGACACGGGGAGCGAATTCGGAGAAGATGGTCTCAGGCACGAGTGTTCGTCACCCTCCTGTGTAGCCCCGCGGAGCTCGGATCAATTCCGAACGACGCCGGCGCTCGACCGATGGCACGCGAACGGGATCTCCCCGCTCGCACTCGAAAACGACGAGGCCCGCCGTCCGCTTTCGCGAATCGACGAGATCCGTCGCATGGATACGCGGCCGCACGGCTTCCCGATGGTCGAGAGCGGGAAGCCGTGCGGCGCATCACTGGGGCGCAGACCGATCGGTCCCTCGCGGGCCGACCTTCCGGGCGATCACTTGACGTCGACCTGACCGCCGGCCTCTTCGATCTTCTTCTTGATTTCGTCGGCCTCGGCCTTCGGAACGCCTTCCTTGATCGGCTTCGGCACGCCTTCCACCAGGTCCTTGGCCTCCTTGAGACCGAGACCCGTGATCCCGCGAATCTCCTTGATGACCTGGATCTTCTTGTCGCCGAAGCCGATGAGGATGACGTCGAAGTCTTCCTTGGCCTCGACCGGCGCGGCCGCCGCCGGACCCGCCGCCGCAGCCACGGCGACCGGCGCCGCAGCCGACACGCCCCACTTCTCTTCGAGCAGCTTCGCGAGCTCGGCCGCCTGCATCACGGTCAGGCTGGACAGGGTGTCCACGATTTCGTTGAGATCCGCCATTTTTCTTCTTCCTTAACGTACGGGCGGTGCAAGCGGGTGATGATCACCCTCCCGCCCGGTCCTGGTGATGCCGGTCTCCGCCATCGGAGGTCCGACCGAAAATTCGGGTCGCCCGAGCCTGCCGGCCCGCCCGACCCCGAATGCCTATTCGCCGCCTTCCGTCGCGGCGGCGGATCCGGATCCGCCTTCTGAACCGCCCTCTGACCCGCCTTCTGACCCGCCTTCTGAACGGGCCGCGACGACGCGCGCGATCTGCGCCCCGGGCTCGTTCAGCAGTCGAGCGAGCTGGCTCGCCGGCGCCTGGAGCAGCCCGATCAAGCGGCCGCGCAGCTCGTCGAGGGACGGAAGCGTGGCGAGCTGCGAGATTCCCGCCGGATCGAGCACTTCGCCGTCGAGCATCGCGCTGCGCAGCTGGAACTGCTCGTTGTCCTTCGCGTAGTCGACGAGGGTCTTCGCGAGCGCCGCCGGATCGCCGAACGAGATCGCGACGGAGGTCGTCCCCTTGAAATGCCCCTTCAGCCCTTCGATCGGCCCCCCTTCGGAGGCGAGCTTCAGGACCGAGTTCTTGGCGACCCGAAACTCGGCGTCCGAGGCCTTCGCCTTGCGCAGACCGATCCGCAGCGCCTCGAGCTTCTTGACGGTGATGCCCCGGTAGTCGGCGACGAAGACGCTCGTCGCGCGGCCGAACTTCTCGCGAAGCTCGTCGACCTGCTCTTCTTTTTCCTTGCGAGTCAGCATGATCGTTTCACCCTACCTTCATCCGACCTTGAGAGGCGACGCGGGGTCGACCTTGATGCCCGGGCCCATCGTCGACGAGACCGAGATCTTCTTCATGTAAGTGCCCTTGCTCGCGGCGGGCTTGGCCTTCTGGATCACGTCGATCAGGGCCGACGCGTTCTCCCAGAGCTTCTCCGCCTCGAACGAGACCTTCCCGATGCCGCAGTGGACGATGCCCGCCTTGTCGACGCGGTACTCGATCTTGCCCGCCTTCTGGTCGCGGACGGCGTCCGCGACGTTCGGCGTGACGGTGCCGAGCTTGGGATTCGGCATCAGGCCGCGCGGACCGAGCACACGACCGAGACGTCCGACGACGCCCATCATGTCGGGCGTCGCGATCACGCGGTCGAAGTCGAACCAGTTCTCCTCCTGGATCTTCTTGGCCAGATCGTCGCCACCGACGAAGTCGGCGCCCGCCTCCCTGGCCTCCTTCTCCTTGTCGCCCTTCGCGAAGACCAGCACGCGCGTCTGCTTGCCGACGCCGTTCGGCAGCACGATGGCGCCGCGCACCATCTGGTCCGCGTGCTTCGGGTCGACGCCGAGATTGATCGCGATGTCGACGGTCTCGTCGAACTTCGCCGCCGGTGTCGTCTTGATCTTCTTCATGGCCTCTTCGAGGGTATAGAGCGTCGTCTGCTCGATGCCTTCCTTGGCCTTGCGAAATCGCTTGCTCTGCTTCGGCATGCGACTAGCCCTCCACCACGTCGAGGCCCATCGACCGCGCGGTGCCGGCGATGATCTTCTTGGCCTGCTCGACGTCGAAGGCGTTCAGATCTTCCTTCTTCAATTCGGCGATCTCGGCGAGCTGCGACTGGGTCACCTGCCCGACCTTCTTCTTGTTCGGCTCGCCCGATCCGCTCTGGATCTTGGCCGCCCGCTTGAGCAGTACGGCTGCCGGCGGCGACTTCAGGACGAACGTGAACGAACGATCCGAATAGATGGTGATCTCGGCAGGAATGATGAGACCCGCCTTGTCCTGCGTCCGCGCGTTGTAGGACTTGCAGAACTCCATGATGTTCACACCGTGCTGGCCCAGCGCCGGACCGACCGGGGGCGCGGGATTCGCCGCCCCTGCCGGACACTGCAGCTTCACGATGGCTACGACCTTCTTCGCCACTCTGGTTTGCTCCTACCCTGGCGGTCTGCGGCCGACGATCGCTCGGAAATTCCCGAACGCCTCCGACCTCCCGCTCGCTCGATGGACACCTTTCCAGGGCGGGCCCTGGCCGTGTCCTGGGTGTTTTGCGACCGGACGCCCGTCCGGCCACCTCGCCCGACTCGCGTCAGGCCTTCTCCACGTTCGAATAATCCAGGACGACCGGCGTCGCGCGTCCGAAGACCTGCACCATCACGCGGAGCTTCTCCTTGTCGGGCATCACCTCGTCGACGAAGCCCGAGAAATTCGCGAAGGGGCCGGTCGTGACGCGGACGTTCTCGCCCTCGTCGAACCGGATCAGCGGCTTCGGCTTGACTGCCCCTTCCTTGATCCGCTGCGTCATCCGCGCGACTTCCTCGTCCGAGATGGACGGCGGATCGGTCGCGTTGCCGACGAA
Organism: uncultured Spirochaetaceae bacterium; assembly: GCA_964519695.1. Taxonomy (GTDB): domain Bacteria; phylum Myxococcota_A; class UBA9160; order UBA9160; family UBA4427; genus UBA4427. The sequence continues at coordinate 886 of CAZFKD010000362.1, read as the reverse complement.
ACCGGTGATCTTGGGCGTGCCCTTGACCACGTGCCAGGTTTCGTCGTTCAGCTCCATGTGGACGATGATGTAGCCGGGAAAGAACTTGCGCTTCGACGTCCGCTTCTGCCCGCCGACCATCTCGACGACGGATTCTTCGGGAACGAGCACCTCGTCGAACTTCTCCTCGAAGCCCATCGTCTTCGCCCGCTCGAGCAGGGCCTTCTTCGCGCGACCCTCCTGACCGGAGTAGGTGTGCACGATGTACCACTTCTTCAGGGTCGGCTTGTCGCTCTTCGCCGTCGGATCGAGTTGACCCGGCGCGCCCGCTCCAGTCGAGGTTTCCATCAGCCGAGCACCAACTGCATCACGCGACTCAATCCGAAATCGACGATGCCCAGGAAGGTTGCCATGATCGCGACGATCACCGCGACCGCGACCGTCCCATTCCTCACCTCGTCCCGCGGCGTCCAGGTGATCTTCTGGAATTCGGCCTGGACCTCTTCGACGAACGACCGGGATCGCCCGACCCATCCCGTCGACTCTTCCGTCGTCTCCGTCATCGCCACTCCCATCACCCACTACCCATGTATCGATCACCGCGAGCCGCCCGCGAGCCACCGCTGGAATCTCCGCGAGGACCTTCGCTGGGCTCGTTCTCTTCGTCCGACCCGACCCGATCGCCCGCCTCGCCCCACGCCCGGCTTCCCGCGCACATGAGCGCGCTCGGGTTGGCAGGGCCGGAGGGACTCGAACCCCCAACCCCCGGATTTGGAGTCCGGTGCACTACCAATTGTGCTACGACCCTACACACCCGAGTGACACCGTCGTCGGCGACGGCACGTATGCGACCCGCACCGCCGTCGTTCCCGACGACCGCGCGATCCAATGACCTACTCCAGAACTT